>DATLBM010000550.1:0-4945 GCA_035526885.1 Thermoanaerobaculia bacterium
GCCGATCCGGAGGAGAGCGACGCCGCGGTCGTGCGCGACGTGTGGGTGAAAGCCGCTTCCGGCACGCGCCTCGGCGAGTGGGAAACGCAGATCGCGGCGGACGGCTATCGCGTGCGGCGCCTCGTGGCGCGCTGGATGGACGAAGGCGCTCTGCAGCCCGCGATCTAAGTCACGGGGAACGACCAGAGGACTCCGGCGGGCCGGCCCGGCCGGCAGCGCTTGCTGGCCCAGCCGGAACGCACGGTGTACGCGCTGAACGCCGCTCTCGGCAGCCGCACGTGTTGCCGTAAGCGCTGCCGGCCGTGCCGGCCCGCCGGAGGCCCTTCGTCGTCCCCGGGGTGTGCGGTGGAGCGACAGCGCTCGGCTCAGACCGCGGGCTGCAGAGCGCCTTCGTCCATCCAGCGCGCCACGAGGCGCCGCACGCGATAGCCGTCCGCCGCGATCTGCGTTTCCCAGTCGCCGAGGCGCGTGCCGGAAGCGGCTTTCACCCACACGTCGCGCACGACCGCGGCGTCGCTCTCCTCCGGATCGGCCGTCGGCTTGACCGACGTCGCGTGCAGCGTCACATCATCGGGAACGAAGAGCAGGAGCTGGCGATATTCATCGTGGCGGCGAATGCCTTCGAAGAGCAGCGGCATCACGTCCAGCAGTTCATTGCGCGGCTTCGCTGATTCCGACGGATGCGGCACGAACGCGAACGTACCCGCGATCGGACACTCCAGCAGTTGATAGACCGCCGCCGTGCCGCGGAGATGCGCGGCCTGCGCGTCCGCGAACTTGCCGTTCACGAACAGCAGCTTTCCCGCGGTCGTGCCGCGCCGCGACGTCAGCGTGACGATGCCCGTGGCCTGCTGATCCGCGAGCGACTGCAGCAGCGACGGCAGTCCGAAGAAATCGAGATCGCCGGTGAGCGTGGCCGCCGTGGCCTGGCGCGTCGCCGGTTGCGCCGCCGCGTTGGTGAGGTTGTACAGCGCCGCCTTGGCCGCGCGTCCCATCTCGTGATCGGCGAAGGTCTCCGCCACTTCGTTGAGCAGCGCCTCCACTTTCTCCGAGCGCGTGCTGGCCAGCGCCTCGATGATGCGCAGCGGCGGCGGATTGCGCGTGGTGATGATGCGGCCGAAGATGCGCGTGGGCAGATCGTCGCGCACGGCTTTGAGAAGGATGTCCACGGTCTGCTCGTCGAACGACAGATCGTGCTGCGCCAGCGGAGCGAGGCGCGCGCGCGTGTCGCCGAGGGCGGGGTTCGGCTTCATGCCGTGCCGGGCGATGGTGAGCAGCGCCGCGGGCGTGGCGATGCGTCCCAGCGCACTGACGATGCGGTCGAGCACTTTCTGCATCTCGTCCAGCGGATAGAGCGAGATGTCCTTGCGGATCAGCATCGCCTCCAGCTCGGCCAGACGCATGGTCAGCACCTTCGCCGCGGCTTCGGATCTGAGATGCCCGAGAGGGATCACCGCTTCTTTGATGACGTAAATGTTCTGACCGCGCGAGGTAGCGCGCGTCAGCAGCTCCAGCTCTTTGTCCGTGCCCTCATCGGTGTCGCGCGCGATGCGGTGCAGCAGGTAAACGACGTTGCGCAGGTAGTACGTGTCGATCTCGTTCGGCGGGCGATTGAGCTCGGCCTCCAGTTCCTGCAGCGCCGCGGCGCGCGCGTCACCGCCGTAGGCCTCGATCAGACTGAGAAACGAGCGGCGCCGCTCCGGGCGCTCTTCGCCGCGCAACTGCTGGAAGAGGCTGGGCATCGTCAGCGTCGGAAAGAACGACAGCGCCTTGCGCAGCAGCGGATGGCGGTTCTTGCTCTCCGTGTACTTCTTCAGGCGCTCGGAGCTGATCGACTCGACCGCCGTGGCGCGCACGCGCTCGACGGTTGCGGGATCGAGTTTCTTCTCCACGATCACGCGCGCCGCCAGCTCCAGCATCGATACCGCCGGACCGAGCGCGCCCTGATTGAACTGCTCGACCGCTTCGAGCATCAGCTCGCGAAAACGCTTCCCGCTTTCGACGGAGCTCGAGGTCAGCGTGATGATCTTGTGCATGGCCTCGATCGAGGAGCCCTGCTGCTCGAGCGGCACGGCGATCTCCCAGCGCGGGACGTTCGCGGCGAGCACGTGCAGCAACTGTTCGGGATCGGCTTCGCCGGTGTACGCCCGCAGCTTCTTCACGTACGCCTGCAGCTCCTCCTCGGACGTCGCACTCTGCGCCGCCATCGACACGAGCTGCGCCGCCGGCTGCGGCGGCGGCTCCCCCGGCATCACGGGCGCAACAGGAGCGGAGGGCGGGCGTCCGGCCAATCGCTCCACGACCATCGACAGACGTCGCGCGGTTCGCGTGACCGCGTCCGTGACCGCACCGCGCACGCCGCTGCTGCCCGCGCTGCTGCTCTTCGGCGTTTCGCGCGAGACGTTCACCGCCGTCGACGTGCTGCCGCCGAGGACCATCGAGCTGCGCATGCCGGCCACGCTGGTGCGGAGATTCTCGCGTTCATCCGGAGGACAGACCTCGAGCGTCAGCGGCACGACGCGATCCATGTACGCGTCGAGCTCGCCGCGATCGACGAGCTTGAGGAGACTGAAGACGTAGACCTTGCGCAGCGCGTGAAAGAGAAAGTCGGACTGCGAGGCTTCCTGCATGCGCGACTGATCGACCGTCCAGGCGTGGATCTGCTTCACGAGCAGTTCCGGCGGCTGGGTCATCAACGTCTCCACCGCGTCGCTGGCGGTGAGCGGCGGAATCTGGTCCAGCAGGTAGCGCTGGAAGTCGTAGAGCGCCGTCTGCAGGTCGTCGTTCACGGCCCGGCCATTGTACGCGTCGCCACCGAGGACGCGATTCGCGCTACGCGGACATCCGCTCGATCGCTTCGCGCAACGCGGCGATCTCCTTGCGCAGCTCCGCGATCTCGATGTCCGTCGCTTCTTCCTCGGGTCTGAGGAACCACGCGGCCAGTGCGGCGGAGATCGCGCCGAACAGACCCACGCCGGCGGTCATGAGGATCGCGGCGATGAAGCGGCCCTCCATCGTCAGCGGATACTTGTCGCCGTAGCCAACCGTGGCGATGGTCGAGAACGCCCACCACACGGCGTCATCCGCCGTGGTGATGTTGGATTCCGGCAGCTTCTCGAACTGCAAGATGGCGGTGCTGCAGCCGATGATGAGCAGAAACGCGAGCAGCGCCGCGGCCAGGACTGTCGATTGCGCGCGCTCTCGCAGCACGACTTTCGTGAGCAGGCGTGCGGCGCGCAGTCCGCGCAGCACGCGGGCGATGCGCGCGATCCGCGCCAGACGTCCCCAGCGCACGAAGTCGAGCGTGGGGATCGAGGACATCAGATCGAGCCAGCCCCACGTGAGGAGATAGCGCCGCCGGTTCGTCGAGCGAATGAGCGTCAACGCAAAGTCGGTGAGGAAAGCCGCGCAGAGCGCGGTATCCCCGTACTCGAGCACCAGCTCGATCTCCGGATCGAGCGTGAACACGTTCTGCACGACGACCGCGGCCAGCGCGAGCACGCACAGCGCGAGCATGAACAGCTGATACGCAGGCGCGCCGCGCAACGCCAGCGGGACTTCTTCGGTCATCGACGAAGAAGACACGGCGGGACGGGATCCAGTGGCGCTCGTCGAATACCTCGTGTCATCCCGAGCGAAGTCGAGGGACCTTCCAGCGCACCACAGGCGAAGGTCCTTCGCCCTCTGCGGGGCTCAGGATGACACCGGGAACAGCGGAGTCAGTGCGCGCCCCTGTACGCGTCACTTCGTGATCGCGCCCGTTCGCAGGTCGATCCAGTAGGCGCCCGCGACCAGCATGCGTCCGTGGCGATTTGCGGGGATCTCGAACGTCGCGCCGATCAGACCCGGCTCGCGATTCGCGGTGGAGAAGTGCGAGACAGCGATGTTGTGGGACTGGCCGGCGTCGTCGACGAGCGTGATGCGATGCCAGTCATTCGCGGGATCGAGTCCCGAAGGCAACTTGGCTTCGACCGAGTAGAAATGAAAGCCGGCCTTCGCCAGTCGCGGTTTGAGACCCTGCGTCAGGGAGTTGCTGTTGCCGGTGCTGAGGCTGACCACGCGCGGCTCGCGCGCGCAGCACGCGAGGATCCATACCGCGATCGCGACGCTGCGCTTCATCTCCCCCACTCCCCCAACACGTCCCACACCGACGCAGTCTGCGGCGCGCCCGCGACAGCGGTACGAGCGCGCGGCGCGGCCGCGAGCAGCGCAGCGATCTGCGGCGCCGCCTCGGACGGTTTCGGCGAGAGGTCGTGCTCCGTGACGAAGCGCGTACTCACCTCGCCAGCGCGAAATGCCGGATGCGTGATCACGCGGCGCAGCCACGAGACGTTGGTGCGAGTGCCGAGGATCACGTAGTCGCGCAGCGCACGCGCCACGCGGTCGATGGCCGCGTCGCGCGTCTCCGCGAAGCAGATCAGTTTCGCCAGCATCGGATCGAAGTTCACGCCGATCTCGCTGCCGCGCATCACGCCGGCATCGACCCGCACGCCCGGACCGGACGGCTCGCGATACGCCGCGATCGTTCCGCTCTGCGGGAGAAATCGATCATCCGGATCCTCGGCATAAATGCGCACCTGAATGGCGTGACCGCGCTGGCGCAGCTGCTCCTGCGTCCACGGCAGCGGCGCGCCGCCCGCGACGTCGATCTGCGCGCGTACGAGGTCAACGTCCGTGACCAGCTCCGTCACCGGATGCTCGACCTGCAGACGCGTGTTCATCTCCAGAAAGTAAAACTCGTTCTCAGGCGTGACGATGAACTCGACCGTTCCCGCGTTGCGATAGTCCACACCGGCCGCGGCGGCGATCGCGGCCCTGGCCATGCGCTGCCGCAAATCATCGGAGTAGCGCGGCGCCGGCGTCTCCTCGACCACCTTCTGATGGCGTCGCTGGATCGAGCAGTCGCGCTCGAAGAGATGAAGGATGTTTCCGCGGCCGTCGCCGA
>DATLBM010000551.1:0-3407 GCA_035526885.1 Thermoanaerobaculia bacterium
CGCGCGTTCAACAAAGTGGGCGTGAACTACTACCAGCTCGCCGACCTGCGCACGTCGAACCAGTATCTGCGCCGCGAGAACGAGGTCTATCGGCGCCTCGTCGCGCGCGAGCCGCAACAGATGCAATGGAAGGAACGGCTGGCCTACAGCATGGCCTATCTCGCGCGAGGTCTCGACTCCACCGGCGAGAAGGACGCCGCCATCGCATTGCTGCGCGAGGAGCTGAACATCGAGAACGAGCTCGCCGCGCGCGACGCCGCGAACGTGGAGTGGCAGCGCGCCACGGCCGTGACGGCGGCGAAAATCGGCCGCGCTCTGACCGATCGCGGAGATCCCGCGTCCGCGATCCCGCTGCTGTCCGGCGCGTACGGCACGATCAAAACCGTGCGCAAACTCGCGCCGACACGGACGTCCTTCGCATTCGACGAAGCCAGCGTCGCCACCGATTACGGACGGGCGTTGTCATTGCGCGGAGACCGGCGCGGCGTCGCTCTGCTGGAGCAGGCGCTGCGGATCACGGAAGAGAATGGCGCGAAACCGGGCGCCAACATGCACGGCGGCCGCGCCTGCCTCTACCTCGGCGACGCGCTGCAGCGCGAGCGTCCCGCGGCGGCCGTCACCGCCTGGGAGCGAGCCCTGCGCGAGCTTCCGTCGCTCGAACAATCCAAGGACCCGAGTCAGCTCGCGTTCCGGGCGCAGGTCCTCCTTCGGCTGAAGAGAGAAAGCGAGGCGCGGGACGTTCTCGCGCGTTTGCGGCAGAGCGGTTACGACGTCCGAGAGCTCGAGCGGTCGTCGAGCCGAGGTGAGTGAAGAGAGAAAAGAGAAAGAGAAAAGAGGAGACTATGCCAAATCAGTACACCATCACCGTGGAACAGCCCCTCAAAGGACCGCTCATTGTCGAGCCGGCTTCGCTGCCCGTTCAGGGGGACAACGACGGGGACCTCATCAGCGTGACGTGGATTCCGAGGCAGGGCACGCAGATCACTTCCGTGGCCGGTTTTCCCAGCGGCGTGAGCGTCAGTGGCCCGAACGCCCAGGGAGGGTGGACCGGGTCGTATAACGCGTCGTCGATCCCTTCCATCTGGTCGTACTACATCAGCGCGATCAACATCGAGAACAGGTTCAGGAACGACTGGCACGACCCGGAGATCGACAACACGCCGCCGCCGATCTAGCCGGAATCCCCAACGCTTGCGGGCAGTTGTAGAAACCGTACCGACATGGTACGGTTTCGTCGCTTTCAGGGAAACTGCCCGCAAATGCTGAAGATCTCCCGCCTCACCGATTACGGTCTGCTCGCCGTCGTTTACCTGGCTCGTAACGCCGCCGAGGTGACGTCCGCGCGCGAGGTCGCCGAGTTCTATCACCTGCCGCTGCCGGCGGTGACGAAGGTGCTGAAGACGCTCCATCACGGCGGCGTGATCCGCTCGCATCGCGGCGTGGGCGGCGGCTATTCATTCGACGGCAATCCCGAGGTCGTGACGCTGGGCAGGCTCATCGAGATCTTCGAGGGCCCGTGGGACCTCACCGAGTGCGAGACCTTCGACGATCACGGCGAGGCGACGTGTGCGATCCGCATCGCATGCCCTTCCCGCCGCTTCATGTTCGGCATCAACCGAGCAATCAAAGGAGCTTTCGAGCAGGTCACGCTGGACGATCTCGTGCGTGGCGGCATGCCGATCCCCGTGATCGACAAGAAACATCTGGTGGCTTCATGAGCAACGTAGAAATTCAGGAAATCGCAGCGCAGGAGTACAAGTACGGCTTCGTCACGAACATCGAAGAGGACACCGTCCCTCCCGGCTTGTCCGAGGACATCATCCGCTTCATCTCGGCGAAGAAAGAAGAGCCGGAGTGGATGCTGGACTGGCGTCTGCGATCGTTCCGCCACTGGCTGACGATGACCGAGCCGACGTGGGCAAACGTGCACTACCCGCCCATCGACTACCAGGGCATCCGCTACTACTCGGCGCCGAAGCAGAAGAAGAAACTGAACTCGCTCGACGAAGTGGATCCCGAGCTGCGCTCGACGTTCGAGAAGCTGGGCATCTCGCTGGAAGAGCAGAAGCGCCTGTCCGGCGTGGCCGTGGACGCGGTGTTCGACTCCGTCTCCGTGGCCACGACCTTCCGCGGCGAGCTGGCCAAGCTGGGCATCATCTTCTGCTCGTTCTCCGAGGCGGTGAAGGAGCATCCGGAGCTGGTACGCAAGTACCTTGGTACCGTTGTACCGTACACGGACAACTACTTCGCCACGCTGAACAGCGCCGTCTTCACCGACGGCTCGTTCTGCTACATCCCCAAAGGCGTGCGCTGTCCGATGGAGCTGTCCACGTACTTCCGCATCAATTCCGCGGGCACGGGACAGTTCGAGCGGACGCTGATCATCGCCGACGAAGGCGCTACGGTGAGCTATCTGGAAGGCTGCACCGCGCCGATGCGCGACGAGAATCAGTTGCACGCGGCGGTGGTCGAGCTGGTGGCGCTGGACGGCGCGTCGATCAAGTACTCGACGGTGCAGAACTGGTATCCCGGCGACAAGAACGGCGTCGGCGGCATCTACAACTTCGTCACCAAGCGCGGGAAGGCATTCAACCGGTCGAAGATCTCCTGGACGCAGGTGGAAACGGGATCGGCGATCACGTGGAAGTACCCGAGCTGCATCCTGCAGGGCGACGACTCGGTCGGCGAGTTCTATTCGGTGGCGCTGACGAACAACTATCAGCAGGCCGACACCGGCACGAAGATGATCCACATCGGGAAAAACACGAAGTCGACCATCGTCTCCAAGGGCATCTCCGCGGGCCACGGGCAGCAGACCTATCGCGGCGAAGTGAAGATCATGAAGAACGCCACGAACGCGCGCAATTACTCGCAGTGCGACTCGCTGCTCCTGGGCGACAAGTGCGGCGCGCACACGTTCCCGTACATCGAAGTGCGCAACTCCAGCGCGACCATGGAGCACGAGGCCTCGACGTCGAAGATCGGCGAGGACCAGCTCTTCTACGCGCAGCAGCGCGGCATCAGCGCCGAGGATGCGGTGTCGATGATCGTGAACGGCTTCTGCCGCGAGGTGTTCCGCGAGCTGCCCATGGAGTTCGCGGTGGAAGCGCAGAAGCTGCTGGGAGTCAGTCTCGAAGGAAGTGTCGGGTAATGCTCGAAATCAAGAACCTCCACGCCGGCATCGACGGCAAGAACATTCTCAAGGGTCTCGACCTCGCAGTCGGCGCGGGTGAAGTGCACGCCATCATGGGGCCGAACGGCTCCGGCAAATCGACGCTGGCCAACGTGCTGGCGGGACGTCCGCGGTACGAGGTGACCGAGGGGCAGGTGCTGTTCGAGGGGAAGAATCTCCTGGAGATGGCCACCGAGGAGCGCGCTCGCGAGGGCGTGTTCCTGGCCATGCAGTA
>DATLBM010000552.1:0-8906 GCA_035526885.1 Thermoanaerobaculia bacterium
CGAACACCGATCTGCGCCGCACGAAGAAAGAAAATCCCAACGAGTACGATGATGACTACTGGACGGCCCTCGGCGATCTGCACTTCGTCGTCATCGCCGAGAAAGACGGCGACGTCGCCTACGTCGGCAGCGACTGGAACGAAGGCGTGTCGCCCTGGGAGTTCGACGCTGAATTCAATCTGAACGAGGCCGAGCCGCAGTTCCGCGGCACGATCTTCGCCGACCGCGGCGTGTACAAGCTCGGCGAGGAAGTGCACCTCAAGCTGATCGCGCGCGCGGACACGCCGAACGGCATGCAGCTCCTGCCCGCGGGCTCCAAGGTCAACATCATCCTGCGCGACAGCCATGCGAAAGAGCTCGACACGCGCACCGTCGAGATGAACGCGTGGAGCACCGCGGAGTGGACGTTCCGCGTGCCCGCCGATGCGCCGCTCGGCACGTACAACATCACCGCCACGACGGCCAGACATCGCGGCACGATCGGCGGCGACTTCCTCGTCGCCGCGTATCGCCGTCCCGAGTTCCGCGTCGACACGAGCCTCGAAGGCGCGAACACCGTCGCCGGCGTCGAGCTCAAGGGAACGGTCAGCGGACGCTATCTTTTCGGCGGCGCGATGAACGGCGCCACCGTGAGCTGGACCTACTCGAAGGAAGAGCTGCTCGACGTTCCTCAGAAGATCACCGACCGCTGGCCCGAAGAGCGCTACGCATTCCTCGGCCGCGACTGGGAAGATCCGTATCCGTCGAAGCAGCAGATCAGCCAGGAGGAGGGAAAGCTCGACGGCCGCGGCGAATTGAAGCTCCCGCTGGCGACGCAGCAGGACGCCGGCGCGCCGTTCGAGTATCAGCTCGAAGGCGTCGTCACCGACGTCACGCGCCAGCAGATCGCCGGCCGCGCCTCGTTCCGCGTCGATCCTGCGCCGTGGTACATCGGCGTGCTCCGTCCGCCGTACTTTGCCGACACGTCCAAAGGCATCGACACCGAGATTCTCGCCGCGGGCCTGGACGGACTGGCCATCGCCGGCGTGAACGTGAAAGTCGAATTGAAACGCCTGCAGTGGACCAGCGTGCGCTCGTCGGAAGGCGAGGGCTTCTACAACTGGGAAAGCGAGCGGAAGGAAGTCGAAGCCGGCGAGTGGACCATCACGACGAAGACCGCGCCCGTGCCGCTGCACATCCCGATCACCGAGGGCGGCGAGTACTTCCTCATCGCTTCAGCGAATGACGGGCAGGGCCGCTCGACGAAGACGCGCATCTGGTTCTACTCCGTCGGCGCCGGCTACACGGCCTGGGAACGCTACGATCACAATCGCATCGATCTCGTTCCGGAGAAGAAGAGCTACAAGCCGGGCGACGTCGCCCGCATCATGATCAAGTCGCCGTGGGAGAGCGCCACCGCGCTGCTCACCACCGAGCGCGAAGGCGTGCGCACGTGGAAGCCGTTCACGCTCACGTCGACGCAGCAGACCATCACCGTCCCGATCACCGAGAAGGACATCCCGAACGTGTTCGTGTCGGTGCTGCTGATCAAGGGCCGCACGCAGCAGGACCCGGGCAAGGACGGCAGCGATCCCGGCAAGCCCGCCTTCCGCCTCGGCTACGTCGAGCTGAAAGTCGCGGACGACTCGAAGCGTCTCGACGTCGAAGTGAAGGCCAATCGCGAGGAGTTCCGTCCCGCGACGAAGGCGAAGATCGATCTGATGGTCAAGGACGCGGCGGGCAAGCCGACGCAGTCCGAGGTGACGTTGTGGGCGGTCGATTACGGCGTGCTGTCACTGACCGGCTATCAGACGCCCGATGTATTGGAGACCATCTATCTCGACAAAGCGCTGCAGGTGCTCAACGAAGACTCGCGGCAGCGCATCATCAGCCGCCGTGTGCTGACGCCGAAGGGCGCGACGGACGGCGGCGGCGGCGGCCGCGACGCCGGCGCGTCGACGCTGCGCAAGGACTTCCGCGTGTTGGCGTTCTGGCTCGGCTCCGTGGTCACGGACGCGAAGGGCAAGGCCACGCGCGAGATCACGCTGCCGGAGTCGCTGACGACCTATCGCATCATGGCCGTGGCGGGCGACAAGCAGTCGCGCTTCGGCTGGGACAACGCGGAGATTCGCGTCAACAAGCCGCTGATGATCACCGCCGCCTGGCCGCGCTTCATGGCCGTCGGCGACAAGGCGCATTTCGGCGGCGTGGTGCACAACACCGGCAAGACCGCGGGCAAAGCCACGGTCTCGATCGAGTCGCTCGATCCTTCGATTCTCAGCTTCAGTGGAGGACAGACGATCGTGTCCGTCCCAGCCGGCTCCGCGACGGAAGTGCGCTTCGATGCCGAGGCGAAAGCGGTGGGCAACGCCCGCATCCGCCTGCGCGTGGCGATGGGACGCGAGAACGACGGACTGGAAGATGTGATCCCCGTCCGCGTGATGGTCTCGCCGGAAACCGTCGCCGCGTATGGTGAAGCGAAACCGCGCGCCGAGGAAAAACTGGAGATTCCGGCGGGCGTCGTGCCGACGTACGGCGGACTGCAGCTCGATCTCTCCTCCACCGCGATGGTGGGACTCGGCGAAGGCGCGCGCTATCTCGTCGAATACCCGTACGGCTGCGCGGAGCAACGCTCCTCGCGCGCCCTCGGACTCATGCTCGCCGCGGACCTCGGCGATGCGTTCGATCTGCCGGGCATCGACGCGGGCCACGGCAAGGAAGTGGTCCAGACGCAGCTCGTCGAGCTGCAGAAGTTCCAGTGCGGCGACGGCGGCTTCTCATTCTGGCCGGGCGACTGTATGTCCACCTCGCCATACCTCACGAGCTACGTCGTGCACGTTCTCCAGCGCGGCAAGACCATGGGCTACAAGGTCGATCAGGGGATGCTCGACGTCGCGTACACGTACCTCGAGCAGAAGCTGGCCGAGCCGCCGCCGACGAATGAGGGCTGGATGCCGGCGTATGTCGCGTGGCAGGCCTTCTCGATCAAGGTGCTCGCGGAAGCGAAGCACAACGTCGACAGCCACCTCGAGCGCGTGTACGGCTATCGCGACCGCATGCCGGTCTTCGCGATGGCCTTCCTCGTCGACGCGCTGCAGGCGAAGGGCGAGACCAAGGGCGCGCGCATGACGGACCTGCGCCGCCGCATCAACAACTCCATCCTGCCCGAGGGCGGATTCGCGTTCGTCAATGAGTTGAAGGATCCGTATCTGCTGTGGCTCTGGAGCTCGAACGAGCGCTCGACGGCGATCGTCCTGGGCACGCTCGTGCGCGGCGGTCAGGACGAGGAGCTCGTCAAGCGCATGGTGCGCTGGCTGATGAAGGTGCGGAAGAACGGCCGCTGGGGCAACACGCAGGAAAACGCGTGGGCGCTGACGGGACTGGTCGACTACTACCGCAAGTACGAATCGGAAGTGCCGGACTTTGTCGCGAACGCGGCGCTGGGAACGGAGACGCTTTCCACGACCACGTTCAAGGGACGCTCGACCGACTCGAAGCAGCAGCAGTTCTCGATGCAGCAGGTGCTGGCGAAGGGCGCGGCGGGACAGCAACTGCCGCTCGTCTTCACCCGCGAAGGGACGGGCACGCTGTTCTACATGCTGCGCCTGCGGTACGCGCAGAACGTGGCCCGGCTCGAGGCGCTCGATCGCGGATTCCACGTGGAGCGCTCGTACTCGGTGCAGAACGCGGACGCGCCGGCGACGTCGTTCAAGGCCGGCGATCTGATCGAAGTGACGCTGCACGTGCGCGCCACGAAGGAGCGCCGCTACGTGGCGGTGAATGATCCGATCCCCGCGGGCACGGAGCCGGTGGAAGCGTGGTTCGCGACCACGGCCTCGGCGCTCGCGGAGCAGGTCTCGTCGATGCAGAGCTCGGGCTGGTCGTGGTGGGAGCGCGGCGGCTGGGACTACACGGAACGCCACGACGATCGCGTGAACGTTTTCGCCACGCGCCTCGGCGAAGGCGATCACCTGTTCAAGTACCTCGTTCGCGCGACCACGGCGGGCACGTTCGTGGCGGCGCCGACGTACGTCGAGGAGATGTACGAGCCGGAGGTGTTCGGACGTACGGGTACCGCGACGGTGGAGATCAAGAAGTGAGGAATCGAGTCGCCAAGTCGCCGGGTCTCCGAGAAACCACTCGAAGACTCGGCGACTCGAAGACTTGGCGACTGCTGCTCGTATTCGCAGCCGTAGGCATCGGTCTCGGCGCATGGTTGCGCCTCGGGCCGATCGATGAGTCGCTGCTCCAGCGCGATCAATCGATCACCATCACCGATCGCAACGGCGAAGTGCTGTACGAGTCGCTGTCCGCGTCCGGTTCCCGCGCGGAAGCCGTCAACGCGGCGAAACTTCCGAAGCTCGTGGTGAACGCGACGCTCGCCGCGGAAGACCGCAGGTTCTACAAACATCCCGGCGTCGATCCCATCTCCACCGCTCGCGCCATGCTGCACAACGTGCGCGCCATGGGCGTGATCGAAGGCGGCTCGACGATCACGCAGCAGGTGGCCAAGCTGCTGCTGCGATCGCAGTCGCGATCCGTACTCACGAAACTGCATGAGGCCGTGCTGGCGCTGCGGCTCGAGCATCGCTACTCGAAGAACGAGATCCTCGCGCTGTATCTGAATCTCGCGCCGTACGGAAACCGCATCGACGGCGTAGCGCGCGCCAGCCGCGCGTACTTTGGGTGCGCGCCGGAGCACCTGACCCCCGCGCAGGCCGCGTTCCTGGCGTCACTGCCGCAGCGTCCCAGCGCGTTCAATCCGCTGCGCGATCCGGAGAAGGCGAGAAACCGCCAGCGGCACATCCTCGCGAAGATGACGCTCCCGCCCGGGCAGCGTGAGCGCGCGCTGCGCGAGCAGCTGCGCTTTACGACGTCCGCCCAGCCCGTGCTGGCCATGCACTACATCGAGCGCCTGCCGCGGAAGTCGCAGCGCACTTCCATCGATGCAAACCTGCAGCGCGACGTCGCGGGAATCATCAACGCACAACGCGACGACCTGCTGAAACACGGAGCGCACAGCGTGGCCGTGGTGGTGCTCGACAACGCGACGGGGCAGTGGCTCGCCTACGAAGGGTCGGGCGACTACTTCGGCAAGGAGTTCGGCGGCGCCATCGACGGCGTCATCGCACCGCGGCAGCCCGGCTCGACGCTCAAGCCGTTCACGTACGCGCTGGCGTTCGAGAGCGGGGAGACGCCGGCCACCGTCATCGCCGACGTGCCGTCGCATTTCCCGACCGCGGAAGAGGGCGTGGTGTACACGCCGCGCAACTACGATGGACGCTATCGCGGCCCGCTGCGTGTCCGCTCGGCGCTGGCGGGATCACAGAACGTTCCCGCCGTGGCCATGCTCCATCATCTGGGATCCGAATCGCTGCTGCGATTGCTCCGCAACTCCGGTTTCCAGGGACTCGACCGCACCGCGGATTACTACGGACTGGGACTGACGCTGGGCGATGCCGAAGTCACGCTCGACCAGCTCGTGCATGCGTACTCGCAGTTCGCGCGCGGCGGACAGTTCTCCGCGAAGACGCGTTTCTGGATCACGGACATCCTCTCCGATCCGAACGCGCGCGAATACGTTTTCGGCAGCGACAGCAGTCTCGATTTCCCTTTCCCGGTGGCGGTGAAGACCGGCACGTCCTCGGCGTATCGCGACAACTGGACGGTCGGCTACACGCGCGACGTGACCGTCGGCGTGTGGGTGGGCAACTTCGACCGCCAGCCGCTGCGCGGATCGAGCGGCGTCACGGGCGCGGCGCCGATCTTTCACAGCGTGATGCTGGCCGCCGTGAAGTGCGTGCGCGGCTCGCTCCCGATCGGCGACACGACGCGCATCGTCGAGCCGCCGAAAGAGCTCGAGCCCATCGACATCTGCATGCTCTCCGGCGCGCGTCCGTCGACGTACTGTCCGAACGTGCAGAAGGAATGGCTGCCCGTTTCGGCGCCGGCGAAGTTCTGCACGTGGCATCACGACGGCGCGATCGACTATCCGGCCGAGTACCGCGCCTGGGCGCGGCAGTCGTCGCCCGCGCCGATGCGCACGCAGCACGCGAGCGCGTTCCGCATCGCCAACCCGCCGAACGGCGCGACGTATCTGATCGACCCCACGCTGCGCATGCAGTTCCAGACGATCCGCCTGCGCGCCGACGCGGCGAGCAGCGTGAGCTGGCGGGTGAACGACCGCGCCGTGGGAAACGAGTGGCCGCTGCGGCCGGGACGCCACACGATCACGGCCGTGGACGCGCGCGGCAATCACGACAGCGTGACGATCACGGTGAAGTGAGGCTCAAAGGCGCGCTTTGAGCCTGTGCGCCTCTGAGCCTACAACTGTCTTTTCATCATCACACTGGCCCGGTCCACCACCCGGTGCCACAGAGTCCGCGAGTTCCACTGCGCCAGCGTCCACTCCTCGGCGTGCTTCGCGTCTTCCTCGAACGCCGCGGTCAGCTCCTCGGCCACGCCGCGGTCGTAGATGGCGACGCTGATCTCGTCGTTGATGCGGAAGCTGCGCGGGTCGAAGTTCGTCGAGCCGATCGTGCACCACTCGCGGTCGACGATCATCACCTTCTGATGCAGTCCCGCGCGGTTGTACTCGGAAATCGAGGCGCCGGCGGCGAGGAGCGGACCGTAGTAGTAATGACTGGCGTGCTGCACGACCGGGAAGTCGCTGGTGCGCGACGTGGGCAGCATCAGCCGCACCGTCACGCCGCGCTGCACGGCTTCCGCGTAAAGCCGCACGGCGTGAGAGTCGGGGATGAAGTACGGGTTCTGCAGGATGATCTCGGTGCGCGCCGCGGAGATGGCCATGTAGTACAGCCGCTGCACGGCACTGGCGGTCTCGGGCGGCGCGGCCCACGCCACGTGCATCGGGATGTTGCCCTTCGGCTCGAGCGGCGGAAAGTATTCGGGCGCGGCCAGCGCGGTGCGCTGCACCTTCGTCCAGTTCTCGAGAAACGCGGTCTGCAGCTCGCGCACGACGGGACCCTCGATGCGCGCCGCGGTGTCGCGCCAGCCGTCGTTGCGGCCGCCCCACATGTCGGCAATGCCGTGTCCGAACGTGTAGCCGATGCAGCCGTCGATGACCGCGATCTTGCGGTGATCGCGATTGTTGTAGAAGCCCACCTCGCGCAATCGCGCGCGGTGGTAGACGCGAAAGTCGACGCCGCCGTCCGTGAGCGTTTTCCAGACCCGCGGTGAGGTGGTCTTCGCGCCGCGATGATCGACCAGCACGCGCACCTCGATGCCGCGCTGCGCGGTCGCGATCAGCGCCGGCACGATCATGTCCGAGACGAAGCCGTCCTCCCACAGGAACGTCTCCAGGTGCACGTGATGCGCGGCCTTCTCCATGTCGCGGATCAGCTCCTCGAAGAACGCGGAGTCCTGGATGATGCGCACGGCGTTGCCCTCGATCACGCGACCCCACGTCAGCGCGGCGATGGAGTGCATCAGCTCCGCGACGTCGCCGCCGTTGGGGAAATCAAAGTGGACGTTCCGCCGCCTGGTGCGCGACCAGAGGATCAGCGCGAGCACGGCCGCGACGGCGATGGAGAGAATGAGCGCGATGCGCAACGGAGGGGTGCGAGTGCAAGTTTGTTGCTGACTGCGGTTGCCGTGTTGCCGGTTGCTGGTTCCCGGGGTGCGTTGTCGCGAGAATCGGGCCTCCCGCGAGGAATGACTTGGCAACCAGCAACCGGCAACACGGCAACCGCGTGCCGCAGGCACGCGTCCGGCATTCTCAACCGTTCCGTGGGAACGAAAAAGAAGAAGCGTTTCCGGCTGCCGTACTGGCTCGGCGGCGGCGATCGGACGTGCAGCGGCTGTGGACGGCGCCATGCGCATCACGTCGAAGAACGATGCGCGGGGTGCGATCGTCCGTACTGCGCGTTCTGCATCGATCGCGCGGCGGGCGAGCCGGTCTGCTCCGAATGCATGGCCGGAGGAGGTCCCTGATGGCCGCTCGTGCGATCTGGAAAGGCGTCGTGCACGTGGGCACGATCAGCGTCCCGGTGAAGCTGTACACCGCCGTGGTCGATCACTCGGTGCGCTTCCGCCTGCTGCACAAGACCGACAAGCAGCCCGTCAAGCAGCAGCTCATCAGCTCCGATTCCGAGGAGGCGATCGAGTACGCGAGCGTGAAGAAGGCGTTCCCCGTCTCGCGTGGACGCCTGGTCCTGCTGGAGAAAGAGGAGCTGGAGAAGCTCGAGCCCAAGGACTCGCGCGACATTGAGATCACGCGATTCGTCAGTCACGGCGACATCGACCATCGCATGTACGAGCGCGCCTACTACCTCGGACCCGACGGCAATCAGGGCGCCTACTTCGCCGCCGCCGCCGCGCTCGCGCGCAAGAAGAAAGAAGGCGTGGCGCGGTGGGTCATGCGCGACAAGTCATACGTCGGCGCGTTGCGCGCGGAGCAGGGCTATCTGATGCTGATCACGCTGCGGCATGCGGACGAGATCATTGCGGCCGAGGCGCTGAAGCCGCCGGGAGGGCGACCGCTGGCGGCGCGCGAGGTGGAGATGGCCGGCCAGCTCATCGAGGCGCTGCACGACACGTTCGATCCCGCGCAGTTCCGCGACGAGTATCGCGATCGCGTCATGGAGCTCATCGAGACCAAGGCCGCGGGTCGCAAGCCGAAGGTCGTGAAGTTCCGCCCGAAGAAAGAATCCGACGACGTCACCGACGCGCTGGCGGCCAGTCTCGCCGGCATGAAGAAGAGGTCCGCGCGTGGCTGAAGAAGACGACGACGTCGAACAACCCGCGGGATTGCGCTCGTTCTGGAGCGGGACGATCACGTTCGGACTGGTGACCGTCCCCGTCGCGCTGTACGCGGCCTCGCGCGCTCGCGGCGTAGCCCTGAAGATGATCGGCCCGGACGAGGCGCCGGTACGCCGCCGCTACGTCTGTTCGAAAGACGGCAAGGT
>DATLBM010000553.1:0-7719 GCA_035526885.1 Thermoanaerobaculia bacterium
CGAGAACGTGCCGGACGTCGACAGCAGTGCGCCGCCGCCAACGTCATCCCACGCGCCGGTCACGGCGGGCAGCAGCGAGATCGCGCGCACCGCGTTGCCGCCGCCGGCGTGCCGCTGCAGTCCGTAGTTGAGGCGGATGAACGTCGGCCGCGTCGTGCCGTAGCGTTTCGCGAGATGCTCGATCGTCTCCGCGGGGATGCGGCAGATCTTGGCCACGCGCTCGGGCGCGTAGTCGTTCAGCGCGCGCTCGCGCAGTTGCTCCCAGCCGTTGGTCATCTCCTCGAGGTACGCGCGGTCTTCCAGTCCGTCGCGGAAGAGCACGTGCATCATCGACAGCGCAAGGGCGGCGTCGGTGCCGGGACGGATGGGGATGTGCTCGTCGCACACCGCGGCCGTGCGCGTGCGCAGCGGATCGATGCAGATCGTCCTCGCGCCGTTCGTTTTTGCCTCGCGCACGAACGGCCACAGATGCGGATTGGCGGTGAGTGTGTTCGTCCCCCAGAGGATGATCAGCTTCGCGCCGGTGATGTCCTGCGGATCGGGGCCCATGCGTGTCCCGTACGTCACGTTCAGCGCCTCGGCGCCGGCACTGGCGCAGATCGTACGCTCGAGCAGCGAGGCGCCGAGGGCGTGGAAGAAGCGGCGGTCCATGCCTTCGCCCTGGATCAATCCCATGGTTCCCGCGTACGAATAGGGGAGGATCGACTCGGCGCCATGCGCTTCCATCGTCGAGTGCAACCTCGCGGCGATCAGGTCGAGGGCCTCGTCCCATGTCGCGCGGCGGAATCTGCCCTCGCCCTTCGCGCCGATGCGGATCTGCGGATGGAGCAGACGTCCGTCGTGATACGTGCGCTCGAGGTACTTCGCCACCTTCGTGCAAAGGAAGCCGCGCGTGACGGGATGATCAGGATCGCCGGCCATGCGCACGGCGCGCCCGTCCTCGACCGTGACGATCATCGAGCAGGTATCGGGACAGTCGTGCGGGCAGACGGCGCGGACGTTCACGGCAGCATTCTACGACCGGGGGCCACCAGCGGGGTCCGGGGGCGAGCCCCCGGCCGCCGGAGGCCCCTGGTCGTAGAGAGTTACCTCCGGAGCGTGACGTCGCCGCGATAGATCTCCTGCAGCTTGTCGAGCTTCCCGTAGCCGAGGTCCTTGGCGTGCTCGGTCATCTCGTCGCGCTTCTGCGTGTTGCCGTTGTAGTGGTAGCAGACGGCGAGGTTCGCGGCGATGGTCGCGTCTTCGTCGTCCAGCTCCCACGCTTTTTCCGCGTAGCGCAGCGCGTCCTTGTCCTGCCCGTTCCGGAGCGCGAGCACGGACATGCTGGACCACACCTGCGCGTACTTCGGGTCGAGCTCGGCCGCGTGCCGGTAGCGGCGCATGGCCTCCTCGTCGTCGCCCCGCTTGCGCGCCAGGATGCCCATGCCCGTCTCGGCCTCCGCGGCCTTCGGATTGAGTGCGAGGGCGCGGCGGTAGGAGTCGGCGGCGTTGCGGTCCTGATCGAGGTCCTCGTAGGCGTTGCCGAGGATCGTCCAGGCCGTGTGGTTGTTCGGGTAGGCGCGGACGAACTCCTTCAGCTGTTTGACCGCCTCCTGGGTGTCACCGCCCTGGTAGACGCGGGCGATGGCGTTGAGGCGGCGCTTTTCGGGA
Source organism: Thermoanaerobaculia bacterium (assembly GCA_035526885.1). GTDB lineage: Bacteria > Acidobacteriota > Thermoanaerobaculia > Gp7-AA8 > Gp7-AA8 > QHVT01. The sequence continues at coordinate 1,651 of DATLBM010000553.1, forward strand.
CTCTTCGACTCGAAGCAGGCCACGGCGAGGAGGAGCGTGAGGGCGGCCGCGACGGCGCGTTTCATGACATTCATCGTAGCGCGTTCGTTGCAGATCAATGACGCCTCTCGCGCGGCAGGTGCGCTAACCTCCGGCGTTCGAATATGAGAAGGTCCCTGGTTCTTCTGCTCCTGGTCTGTGCTCCGCTCGCGCGTGCGGCGAACTGGCCCGACCGGCCGACGCTGCAGGCCGTGCGCGCCACGTCACCGATCGTCATCGACGGCGATCTGTCCGATGCGGCGTGGCAGTCGGCGCCGGAATTCACCGACTTCACGCAACACGATCCGCACGACGGCGAGCCGCCCACGATGCGCACCAGCCTGCGCATCGTCTTCGACGACAACGCCATCTACTTCGGCGCGCTCATGGAAGACACGGCGCGCCCGACGGCGCTGCTGGCGCGTCGCGACACGTTCGTGAACAGCGACTTCCTCTCCATCAACATCGACTCGCAGCACGACCGCCTCTCCGGCGCGGCCTTCACCGTCTTTCCATCGGGCCCGGTGGGCGATTCGATTCTGTACAACGACATCGGCGAGGACGGCAGCTGGGACGCCGTGTGGGACTCGCAGACGAAGATCCTGCCGAACGGCTGGATCGCCGAAGTGCGCTTGCCGTTCTCACAACTGCGCTTTCCGGAGAAGCCGAGCCACGTTTGGGGCCTCAACGTCACGCGGCGGACCGTGCGCAACAACGAGTGGGTGCGCATCGTCAACACGAAGAAAGGGGAGGCGGGGTTCGTCTCGCACTTTGCCGACGTGACGGGGCTGGACGGCATTCGCCGCGAGCGGCAGCTCGAGATCGTGCCGTACGCCGTGGCGCGCTCGGACGTCCGCACGCGGTTCGATCGCTCCAATTCGCTGATCGACGGGCAGGAGCAGCGCTTCGACGGCGGACTCGATCTCAAGTACGCGCTGACGTCCACGCTCACGCTGACGGGCACGATCAATCCGGACTTCGGCCAGGTGGAAGTCGATCCGGCCGTGGTCAACCTCAGCCAGTTCGAGACGTTCTATCCGGAGAAGCGCCCGTTCTTCACGGAAGGACTGAACATCTTCGCGTTCGGCGACTCGCCGGCGCGCACACACATCAACTTCCTGTTTCCTCCGCAGATGTTTTACTCGCGGCGCATCGGACGCGAGCCGCAAACGGGCGTCGACGCCGCCTTCTCCACGCAGCCCGGCGAGACCACCATCCTCGGCGCCGCCAAGATCACCGGCAAGATGGGCAACGGCTGGTCCGTGGGCGTTTTGGATGCACTCACCGACGTCGAGCGCGCCACCTACCTCGACGACTCGCTGCGCCTGCGGAAGCTGCAGGTCGAGCCGATGACGAACTATTTCGTGTCGCGCGTGACCAAGGAGTACGGACCGTCGCGCGTGGGATTTCTGCTCACGTCGGTGAACCGGCGCATGCCGGACGAGCTGTCGCCGCTGTTGCGCGAAAACGCACTGAGCGCCGGCGTGGACGGCTACACGTCGTTCCACGACGGCAGCTGGATTCTGGAGTGGCAGGCCATGGGCTCGCGCGTGTCGGGGAGCGAGGAGGCCATCGCGCGCACGCAGCTGTCGTCCGCGCACTATTACCAGCGTCCGGATGCGGGTCATGTCGAGTTCGATCCCACGCGCACGTCGCTCAACGGCACGGGTGGACGGGTGATGCTGTCGAAGCAGACCGGCCTGTGGCGTCCCATCGTGCAGATCCACGCGTACTCGCCGGGGTTCGAGACGAACGACGTCGGCTTCATGCAGCGCGCGGACATCATGTCCGGTCACGCGATGATGCAGTACGTCAACGAGACACCGACGAAACAGTTCCGTTCGCGCACGTCGTGGTTCGGCACATGGATGAACCGCAATTTCGACGGCGACACGCTGGATCGCGGCGTGTTCTCGGACAACTTCGGCACGTTCGCGAATTACTGGGATTACCGCGCGGCACTGTTCGTGTCGGGCAGCGCGTTCTCGGATCAGCGCACGCGCGGCGGACCGGTGGTGCGGCTGCAGCCGTCGTGGTCTTCCGACCTCTCGCTGAACAGCGACAGCCGGAAGCGATTCTTCTTCGGCGTCGACGCACACGTCGAGGACTCGGAGGAAGGCTCGTACGCCCGCTCGGGAGGCGTGTCGCTGAACTTCCGTCCCGCGACGAACCTCACCTTCAGCGTGACGCCGGCGCTCTCGCGCTCGCATGAGGCGCATCAGTACGTGACGGCGAGCGACGGCCGGTACGTGTTCTCGGAGCTGGAGCAGCGCTCGTTCGAGCTGTCGACGCGCATGGACTGGACGCTGAACGCGCGCCTGTCGCTGCAGCTCTACGTGCAGCCGTTCATCGCGGCGGGCGACTTTCATGACGCGCATGCACTCGCCGCCGCCCGCACCGCGGACTACGTGCCGTACGCGCTGCCGTTCCCCGATCCGGACTTCAACTTCCGCAGCGTGCGCGGCAGCGCGGTGGCGCGATGGGAGTTCCGCCCCGGCTCGGCGCTGTACGTGGTCTGGAACGAAAACCGCGCGGACGAAGAGCCGTTAGGCGACTTCCGCTTCAGACGCGACGCCCGCGCGATCTCGACGGCCCCGTCGCACGACGTGTTTTTGGTGAAGGTTTCGTACTGGCTGCCGCTGTGAGCTGACCGCGCAGGTGGCGGATCTCGGAGAGTGCTTCGAGGGCGACGGTACGCGCCTTTTCGCCGTAAATCTTCGCCACTTTGGCGCTCGTGTCAGCGTCGCTCACGGCCTTTTCGAGCTTCGTCAGCGCGTCGTGAACTTCGCTGCGCAGATCATCGAGCAGTTTGGCGTTGTCGGTTGCATTCGTCATGCGCCCGAGGCTACCTCGGACGCGCGCGCAATCAGGAACGTCTACGCGACTTCGCCTCGGTTCCGCCCATTTTTTGTTCGAGCTTGAAAACGCGCGCTTCGAGCGAGTTGACGCGCTGCTCGTGAGGCACTTCGACGGCGGTGTGGTAACGGCCAATTTCCCTGGCGACGTTGGCCACGTTCTCGGTCAGGAGGTCAATCCGGGAGTGGAGTCCCTCGTCGGCGACGCGGGCTTCGTTGGCTTTTTGGACGATGAGTTTCTTCAAGGAGCCCATTTCGACGTGAAAGCCGTTGCTGACGCCGTCCAGTTGCTCGGCGAATTCGCGGCGAATGGTCGCGAATTGCTGGTCCACGGAATTGAACCGCTTGTCGACTCCACCGAAGCGCTTGTCGATGCCATCGAACCGCTTGTCGATGCCATCGAACCGCTCGTCGATCCCATCGAACCGCTCGTCGATCCCATCGAACCGCTTGTCGATCCCATCGAACCTGCCGTCGATCCCATCGAACCGCTCTTCCAGCTTCCGGATCGCCGCGAGGATTTCGTTCTGCTCTTCCATCACGTCACCGAGGCTACCTCGGAAAAACCGGCCCCGCAACGGTTCTACGAAACGTGGAAAGCAAAGGCGTCACCCGAACCGTTCCGCGCTTCGCTGGCGCGCCTTTTCGGCCTCGATCTCGCGGTCGCGCGGTTCGGCGGACGTGACGAGTGAGTCGATCAGGACGCGTGCGACAGCAGCGACGTCTTCGACGGCGCGGTCGAACGCCGCCTCGTTCGCTTTCGACGGTTTCGTGAAGCCTGCGAGTTTGCGCACGAACTGCAGCGAAGCGTCGTGAATCTCGTCGTCCGTGGCGGGCGGCTCGAAGTTGAAGAGCGTTTTGATGTTGCGGCACATGAGGCTTACTCCCGTTCGAGAATCATTGCCACGCCCATGCCGCCGGCGGCGCAGACCGTGACCAGGCCGTACTGTTCGCCGGTGCGCTGGAGCTCGTTGCAGACCGTGGTGACGATGCGTGCGCCCGTCGCGCCGAAGGGGTGGCCGAGGGCGATCGAGCCGCCGGTGCGGTTGATCTTTTCCGGATCGATCTGGCCCACCGCCTCGGATCGTCCGAGCTTCTCCTGCGCGATTCGTTTCGAGCCCAGCCACTGGATGTTCGACAGCACCTGCGCGGCGAAGGCCTCGTGCATCTCGATGACGCCGATGTCCTCCAGCTTGATCTTCGCGCGCTCCAGCGCAGTAGGGAGCGCGAACACCGGTCCCTGCAGCAGTTGATCGAACGGATCCGTGGCCGCGTACGCGTAGCTCCTGATGAAGCCGATCGGCTTGATGCCCATCGCCTTCGCCTTCTCCTCCGACATCAGCAGCACCGCTGCCGAGCCGTCGGTGAGCGGGGATGCATTCGCCGCGGTGATCGTGCCGTACTTGCGATCGAAGACCGGGCGCAGCTTCGACATCGCCTCCAGCGTCGAGTCGCCACGAATGAGGTTGTCGGTCTCGACGACGTTGTCGTATCCCGGCGGCACGACCACGGTCATGACTTCATCCTTGAATCGCCCGCTCTTCGTCGCCTCGGCCGCGCGGTGGTGGCTCTGCAGCGCGAACTTGTCCTGCGCCTCGCGCGAGATGCCGTTCTCCTTGGCCATCTTCTCGGCCGACTCGCCCATGGTCAGGCCCGTGGTCGACTCGGCGATGGCCGGCGTGTCGGGAGCGAGATCCTTCGGCCGGATCTTCGTGAACGCGCCGAGCTTGCCGCCGACGCTTTTCTGCTTGCTCGCGCTGACCAGCGCATCCGAGAAGTTTTTGGAGAAGAGAATGGGGACGTCGGACAGCGACTCCGCTCCGCCAGCCACGACGGTGTCCGCGTAGCCGCGAGCGATCATGTCCGCGGCGGAGGTGATGGCCTGATTGGCGGAAGCGCACGCCTTGCCGACCGTGTATCCGGGGATCTTCCGCGGCAGTCCCGTCCCCAGCACGATCTCGCGCGCCAGGTTCGGCGCCTTCACCGACGGAATCACGTTCCCGAACACGACTTCCTGCACGTCATTCGGATCGATGCCGCTGCGCTGAATCAGCTCGGTGACGGCGAGCTTGCCGAGGTCGAGCGCCGAGAGGCGCGCGTAGTGTGTTCCGGATTTCGCGAACGGAGTGCGCACTCCTCGGATGACTGCAACGCGGGGCGTGTATTGCCAGGTCATGACGCGCGGAGCATACAACGTCCGCTCACGCGCAGGTCGCGGGTACAATCCGCGCAAATGCAACAACCGAATCCGTTGCGCGAGGGTCTCGAGCAGGAACGCGTTCCCGAGGCCTCGTGCCTGGTCATCTTCGGGGCGTCGGGCGATCTCACGCAGCGCAAGCTGATCCCCGGCCTCTACTCGCTCGCACACGACGGACTGCTGCCGCCCGGGCAGACCATCGTCGGTTTCGCGCGCGCGGAGTTCACCGACGAACAGTTCCGCGAGAACATGCGCAAAGCCTGCGACGAGCACGCGCGCACGCGTCCCGTCGACGACGCCGTGTGGGAGACCTTCGCGAAGGGCCTTTTCTACGTGCAGGGCGAGTTCGCGGATCAGTCGGCGTACGCCCGGCTCAAGGCGCGTCTCGAGGAATTCGACCGCACGCGCGGTACGGAAGGCCGCCGTCTCTACTACCTGGCCGTCCCTCCCGATTTCTTCGACGACATCGCCAAGCACCTCGGCGCCGAGAAGATGGTCAATGAGCCCGATGGCAAGGGTCCGTACACGCGCGTGATCATCGAGAAGCCGTTCGGCGCCGACTACGAGTCCGCGCGCGCCCTGAATCAGATCGCGGTCTCGACGTTCCGCGAGCGGCAGGTCTTCCGCATCGATCACTACCTCGGCAAGGAGACCGTCCAGAACCTTCTCGTGCTGCGCTTCGCCAACGGGATCTTCGAGCCGTTCTGGAATCGTCAATACATTGACCACGTGCAGCTCACCGTAGCGGAGTCGATCGGCGTGGAGAAGCGCGGCAACTACTTCGACAACGCCGGGATCACGCGCGACATCATCCAGAACCACCTGCTGCAGCTGGTGTCGCTGGTGGCCATGGAGCCGCCCGTGGCGTTCGAGGCGAACGCCGTGCGCGACGAGAAGGTGAAGGTGCTGCGCGCGCTGCGTCCGATCACCGACGCCGTCCGCGGCCAGTACGTTGAAGGCTCGGTCCTGGGCGAAGACGCGCCGGCGTATCGGGCCGAG
>DATLBM010000554.1:0-2105 GCA_035526885.1 Thermoanaerobaculia bacterium
TGCGCGGTGCGCGGTGCGCATTGCGAGCGACAAGCTACGACGTCGATTGCGCATCGACCATCTCGGGCCTAGACTACGCGCCGAGTTTGTTCGCCGGAAGAACATAATCGCGCACGTTACGGTTGTCCGGGCTCGAACCCATTCGACCCCGTCCGCGACCGGCGCGCGTTACCCCACCGCACTCTCTCTCGAGGAAACCACTTCCATGGCGGCGAAGGACAGGCTGTCCGTCCTGCTGGCGATGATGGAGCAGAGCGTCATTCCGGTGTTCTACGACCCGGACGTCGACGTTTGCATGAACGTCATCCAGGCCTGCGCCAACGGCGGCGCGAAGTGCATCGAGTTCACCAACCGCGGCGACTTCGCCTCCCACGTGTTCCTCGAGGTCACGCGCCACTTCGCCAAGGCCGATCCGTCCGTCATCATGGGCGTCGGCTCCGTGGTGGACGCACCGACCGCCGGGATCTACATCGCCAACGGCGCCAAGTTCGTCGTCGGCCCACTGCTCAACGCGGACGTCGCGAAGGTCTGCAACCGGCGCGGCATCCCGTACAGCCCGGGATGCGGCTCGGCGACCGAGATCGGCGACGCGCAGGAGCTGGGCTGCGAGATCGTGAAGGTCTTTCCGGGCGCATCGGTCGGCGGACCCGATTTCGTGAAGAGCGTCCTCGGCCCGATGCCGTGGACGCGCATCATGCCCACGGGCGGTGTGGAGCCGACTGAGGAGTCGTTCCGCAAATGGTTCGGTGCGGGGATCGTCGCCTGCGGAGTGGGGAGCAACCTGATCTCCAAGAAGCTGCTCGACGCGAAGGACTACAAGGGAATCGAGGAGCACGTGCGCACCACGGTGCAGCTCGCGAAGACCATCAAGGCCGACCTGGCCGCGAAGCGCTAGAGGACATCGACAATGGCTACGCTCGAGATCAGATCCGCCGCCGAGACGAAGTGGGACTGCGTGTCGTTCGGCGAGGTGATGCTCCGCTTCGATCCCGGTTTCGGACGCGTGCGTAACGCGCGCTCGTTCCAGGTGTGGGAGGGCGGCGGCGAGTACAACGTCGCGCGCGCGATGCGGAAGTGCTGGGGAAAGCGCGCCGCCGTCGTCACCGCGCTCCCGAAGAACGATCTCGGCTGGCTCGTCGAGGACTTCATCATGCAGGGCGGCGTCGACATGTCGCACGTGATCTGGCGCGACTTCGACGGGCTTGGAAAGAACACGCGCGTCGGACTCAACTTCACCGAGAAGGGCTTCGGCATCCGCCCCGCGCTCGGCTGCTCCGACCGCGGGCATTCCGCTGCGTCGCAGATCAAGCCGGGTGAGGTGAACTGGGAGAGGCTGTTCGGCGAGGAAGGCGTGCGCTGGTTCCACACCGGCGGCATCTTCGCCGCGCTGGCAACCAATACTTCCGAAGCGGTGCTCGAGGCGGTCGAGGTGGCGAAGAAGTACGGGACGGTCGTCGCGTACGATCTCAACTACCGCGCGTCGCTCTGGAAAAGCCAGGGCGGCAAGCAGGGCGCGCAGACGGTGAACCGCAACATCGCGAAGTACGTCGACGTGATGATCGGCAACGAGGAGGACTTCACCGCGTGCCTGGGCTTCGAGGTCGAGGGGGCGGACGAGCACCTCACGAACATCGAGACCGAAAGCTTCAAGAAGATGATCCAGACGGCGGTCGCCGAGTTTCCGAACTTCAAGGTCGCGGCGACGACGCTGCGCAAGGCGACGACGGCGACGTTCAACGACTGGTCGGCGCTGCTGTACTACGAGGGCCAGCTCTACCAGTCGATGCAGCGGCCGAACCTGGAGATCTACGATCGCGTGGGCGGCGGCGACGGATTCGCATCGGGGCTCGCGTACGGATTCCTGGAGGGGAAGGGGCCGCAGGCGGCGGTGGAGTACGGCGCGGCGCACGGCGCGCTGGCCATGACCACGCCTGGCGATACGTCGATGGTTCGCGTGGAGGAGGTCGAAGCCGCGATGAAGGGCAAGGGCGCGCGCGTCATTCGGTAGCTCTGCCTTGTTCGTCGCGGTGCGTCTAGTTCGTGGTGTGCGTGCCGGTCGGGCGGCGGTGCATGCCCCTTCGGCGGCGAGACTCGGCTGCGCGGCG
>DATLBM010000555.1:0-2684 GCA_035526885.1 Thermoanaerobaculia bacterium
CTGTCGAACTCGTTCGGCTTCGGCGGCACGAACGCGACGCTGATCTTCTCGAAGCACTCCTAGCCACATTTCTTCTCGAAATCGCCTTTTTCTCCCCCTTGCGCGCACGTACTTTGCAATTTAAAGTTCTTGCCATGGAAACCACCGACATCGCCATCATCGGCGCCGGACTGGCCGGACTCCGCTGCGCCCGCCTCCTCGCCGCGCGCGGACTCTCCGTCGTCCTGCTGGACCGCAAGCCGTCCATCGCCGCGCCCGTCCACACGACGGGCATCTTCGTGCGCAAGACCTGGGAAGACTTTCCGCTGCCCGAGGAGCAACTGGGGCCGCCGATCCGCGAGGTGGTTCTGTATTCGCCGGCGCGCCGCTCGCTCGCCCTGCACGCGCAGCGCGACGAGTTTCGCGTGGGCAGGATGTCGTGGCTCTATCTGCAACTGCTCGAGCAGTGCTCGCAGGCGGGCGTGAAATGGATTCCCGGCGCGCGCGTGGTCTCCGTCAATCCTTTGACCTACGTGCGCAACGGACACACGTCGGCACTGCCGGCGCGATTCATCGTCGGCGCGGACGGCGCGCGCTCCTTCGTGGCCCGCGAGCTCGGACTCGACACCAACGACGAGCTGCTCCTCGGCGTCGAGGAGATCGTCCCGCCGATCGCCAGGGAGCCCGTGCTGCACTGCTTCCTCGATCCGAAGCTCGCGCCCGGATACATCGGCTGGGTCGCGAACGACGGACACGAGGCGCACGTGGGCGTGGCCGGCTATCGCCGCAACGGCTGGGATGCCTCCCAGGCGCTGCAGGCCTTCCGCGCGTCGATGCCGTTCAGGATCGGCCGGACCATCGAAAGGCGCGGCGGCTACATCCCGGTGAACGGGATCCTGCGCCGCATCGCCTGCCCGCGCGGCCTGCTGATCGGCGACGCGGCGGGCGCCGTCTCCCCTCTCACGGCCGGCGGTCTCGATGGCGCGATGCGCCTGTCGACGTTCGCCGCGGACGTCATCGTCAACTACTTGACGACCGGCGATGAGGCCGCGCTCCGCGAGTACACCGGCGACCGTTTCCGCACGCGCATCCTGGCGCGGCGCTTCATGCGCAACGCCATGCGCATGTTCTCGTCGTCATCGCTGGTGATGGAGAGCGCCTTCGCGGCGCTGCAGGTGCCGATGTTTCGCGCCATCGCGGAGCACGTGTTCTTCTCGCGAGGGTCGTTTCCGGATGCGAATCGGACGTATACGGCCTATAGGACGCATACGACCTAAGCGGATTCGAACCAGTCCGCGAACTCGTTCTGCCTGTACTTGCGCGCGATGGCCGCGACGCTCAGGCCGTCGCCGGACATCGCGTTGCGGTCCGCGCCGTGCGCCAGGAGCAGCTTGGCCATCTCGATGTCGCCGCGGCTGGCGGCTCCGTGCAGCGGCGTGTGCTCGTTCTGCTGACGCGAGTTCGGATCGGCGCCGCGCTCGAGCAGGAGCTGCATCGTCTCGCGATCGCGCACCGCGGCCGCGGCGTGCAACGGCGAGACGCGCTGCGCGTTGGCGGCGGCTGCATTCACGTCCGCACCCTGCTCGATGAGCCAGCGCGCCAGCGCGCCGTGGCCGAAGAAGATGGCCATGCTGTGCGGCGGAAATCCGTCCGCGGTGCGCGAGCGCAGGAGCGTGGGGTCGCCGAGGAGGAGCTCGCGGACGCGGGGCTCGTCGCCGAGGGCGCAGGCTTCGCCGAAAGAAACGGGAGCGCCGCGGTCGACGAAGAGCTTCGCCAGGTCGTGTTTGCCGTGGTAGATCGCGAAGAGCAGCGGCGTGACGTCGTTCTCCGACGAGCGCAGGAGCGCTGGATTTTCCTCGAGTAACTCCCTCACCCGCGCCGCGTCGCCGATTTTGATCGCCTCGGTGAATTCGCTCATCCGGCCATTCTACTTGCCGCAGACGGACGGGGCTGATTCGCGAGAAAACACGCCCAAATCTCCACACCGATTAGCCGAAAGCGGTCCGTAAGCGCGGCGTCCTTACATTGATGCGGCACATGAATTGATTTGGAGTGAGGAATGGAGAGACGCATGAAACCTTGCCCACACTGCGGTCACTCCCGCGCGGCACACGTCGACGGAATGCGATGCGCGCTCTGCGGCTGCACGCCGCTGCGCAGCACGTTCGTGCAGGACGCGTTCGCTTTCCGTTCTTCGCTGCCGACGCGTGTGTCAGCGAACACGAGAAAAAAGGTGAGCTGAGCCGCAGGATGATTTTGGCGCGATTCGTCGTTGCCATTCCCATGGACGCTCAACTCACCAAGAGACCGTCGAAGCTCATCTCCGTCTCCGAGCGCAACCTCCAAAGCGCTGCCGTCCGCCTGCTGCCCAAGCACAATCGCCTGGTTTCCTCGGAGGTCGAATACCTTCGTCGCGTCCTGGGCGACAAAGCCACGCAGCAGGCCATCGACGAAAAGGTGCTGCTCGTGCGGCAGTTGCCGTGGAGCGAGATCGTCGGCGAGGCGTAGCCGGCACGGCCGGCAGCGCTGGTTGGCCAAGCCTCGGGCACCGGAGTCGCCTGAGGCGCGATCTGCGAGAGCATTCGGCATGACGCGCGCAATCGACGTCCGCGCGTGACCTACGACGCCATCATCATCGGCGCCGGCGCAGCCGGTTTATCCGCCGCGCGCGCTCTCTCAGGAGCGCGAAAGAAGATCTGTCTCCT
>DATLBM010000556.1:0-5809 GCA_035526885.1 Thermoanaerobaculia bacterium
CGTCCTCCCGTGCAGGTCCCGACGGAATCAACAGATGAAGCGTCTTAGAATCTGCGCGGCCAGTTCGCTTCACACGGGCCGCGGCTTGCGTCGTTTGAAGCTGGCGGCGGCCTCCTTTTCGGGAGAGGACGAGCAGTCGTGAGCGCCGTCAAACGGTGCTTTGAGATGGTGTTCGGCATCGCCATGTGTAGCATCGTCAGCGTGCGGACCCGGAGGACGCGATCCCGAATCTTTCGAATGTTTTCGCGGCTCTAGCAACATGAGTCCCCCCATTACAGCCAATCAACATTAAGTCTCCACGCGTTGCTTTGCAAGGGACGTTATTCACAGCCCCAGCGCCTGCGCCACGAGCGCCTTCTGCTGATCGTCGTGGCGATGATGCGAGCCCGTCGCAGGCGCCGCCGCGACCGGGCGGCCGACGTACTGCAAGCGTTGATTGCCGGAGACGAGCGCGACCAGGCGCTCGTGGAGGAACGGCCACGCGCCCATGTTGCGCGGCTCTTCCTGTACCCACACGATCTCCGTCGCGTTCGGATAGGCCTTGATGGCTTCCGCCAGCATCGGCTGCGGGAACGGGTAGAACTGCTCGAGCCGGAGAATGGCCACGTTCGCGTTCGCCTTGTCGCGCGCCGCGCGCAGGTCGTAGTAGACCTTGCCCGACGTGACGATGACGCGCGTGACCGAATCGCTCGTGGCCACGTCGCGCAGGACCGGCTCGAAGCGTCCGTTCGTCAGCTCATCGACCGGCGACGTCGCCATCGGATGGCGCAGCAGCGACTTCGGCGAAATGACGATGAGCGGCTTGCGCGGATTGTTCTTCATCTGCCGCCGCAGGGCGTGCGCGTACTGCGCGGGCGTCGTCGGATAGATCACCTGCATGTTCCCCTCGGCGCACAGCGTGAGGAATCGCTCCAGGCGCGCCGATGAGTGCTCCGGTCCCTGCCCTTCGTAGCCGTGCGGCAGCAGCATCACCAGTCCCGAATGCTGTCCCCACTTCTCCTCGGCCGACGAGATGAACTGATCGATGACGATCTGCGCGCCATTCATGAAGTCGCCGAACTGCGCTTCCCAGATCACCAGCGCGCCGGGATCGGCGACCGAGTAGCCGTACTCGAATCCGAGGACGCCGTACTCCGACAGCAGCGAGTCGTAGACGGCCAGACTGACCTGCGCATCCGCGGGCTCGTTCGTTTCCTGGGACAGGGCGTTGTTCAGCACCACCGGATCGGCAACGGGTGACGGTTTCGTATTCGCCAGCGCGTTGAGCGGCACGTGTCCTTCGCCCGTCACGTTGTCGTGGATGACCGCGTGGCGATGCGAGAACGTGCCGCGTCCGACGTCCTGTCCGGACAGACGCACGCGGAAGCCGTCGACGAGCAGCGAGCCGAATGCGATCTGCTCCGCCGCGCCCCAGTCCATCAACTCGCGGCCTTCGGCCATGGCCACGCGCCTGGCCAGCACCGGCTTCAGTTTCGGATGCGGCGTGAATCCCTCCGGCAACGACGCGAGCGCGTTGCGCACGCGTCCGAGGATTTCCGGATCGATCGACGTGTCGGGCGACGGCTCCTTCTGATAGCCGGTCACTTCCTCGTCGGTCCACAGCGGATCGCGGTCCGTGGGAGGCTCGTCGCCTTCCTGCGTGCGATCGAACGCCTCCTGCAGCTTGCCCTGGTAGTGATCGAGCCACTCCTCGGCTTCCTTGGGATCGATGTCACCTTTGCGCAGGACCTGTTCCATGTAGATCTTGCGCACGGAGCGATGCTCCTTGATCAGCTTGTACATCTTCGGCTGCGTGAACGACGGCTCGTCGCCTTCGTTGTGGCCGTGGCGGCGATAGCACACCAGATCGATCACGACGTCCTTGTGGAACTGCTGGCGGAAGTCGTACGCCAGCTTGATGGCGCGGATGCACGCCTCGGGATCATCGCCGTTCACGTGGAAGATCGGCGCCTGCACCATCTTCGCGACGTCGGTCGCGTACACCGAGGAGCGCGCGGACTCCGGACCGGTGGTGAAGCCAATCTGGTTGTTGATGACGATGTGAACCGTGCCGCCGGTGCGATAGCCCTTGAGCTGCGAGAGGTTCAGCGTCTCCGCGACGACGCCCTGTCCCGCGAACGCCGCGTCGCCGTGCAGCAGCACGGGGAGGATCAGCGAGCGGTTCTTGTCGCCGATCAGCTTCTGCTTCGCGCGGGCCATGCCTTCGACGATGGGATCGACCGCCTCGAGATGCGACGGGTTCGACGCCAGCGAGAGCTTCATCGTCGCGCCGGTGGCGCCTTCATGCTTGCCTTCGGCGCCGAGGTGGTACTTCACGTCGCCGGAGCCTTCGCGGGAGTTCGGATCGATGTCGCCTTCGAACTCGCGGAAGATCTGCTCGTACGATTTGCCGAGGGTGTTGGCGAGGACGTTCAGGCGGCCGCGGTGGGCCATGCCGATCACGCCTTCGACCACGCCGTCGCCGGCCGCCTCGTTGAAGAGGTGGTCGAGCATCGGGATGAGCGACTCCGCGCCTTCCAGCGAGAAGCGTTTGTGCCCGACGTACTTGGTGTGCAGGAAGCGCTCGAACGCCTCGGCATCATTCAGCTTCTGGAGGATGCGGCGCTTGGTCGTCCCGTCGAGAGACTGCTTGTTGCGCGACGGCTCCATGCGGTCCTGCAGCCACCGCTTCTGGACCGTCTCCTGGATGTGCATGTACTCGGGGCCGATCTTGCCGCAGTAGGTCTCGCGCAGCGTGTCCAGGATGTCGCGCAGGCGCGCCTGCTGCTGGCCGCAAAGGCCGCCGCACACGAACTCGCGGTCGAGGTCCCACAGCGTGAAGCCGTAGAACTCCATGTCCAGCTCGGGATAGGAGGCGATCTTGTACTCGAGCGGATCGAGGTCGGCGAGCAGATGTCCGCGCACGCGGTACGCGTTGATCATCTGCAGCGACGAGGCCTCGCGCGCGACGATGCTGTCCAGGTCCGAGGTTCCGAGGTGCAGGCGATGCTTGTCCTTGGCCCAGCGCACCGGCGCGTACGGGATGCGCAGGTCGCGATAGATGTCGTCGAAGAAGCGATCCGCGCCGAGGAGAAGCTCGTGCACGCGCGCGAGGAAGGCGCCGGACTCCGCGCCCTGGATGATGCGATGGTCGTACGTCGAGGTCATCGTCATCACTTTGGAGATGCCGAGGTCCGCGAGCACCGAAGGGTCGCTGGCCGAGTATTCGGCGGAGTAGTCGATCTGCCCCGTGGCGATGATGGCGCCCTGCGAGGCCATGAGCCGCGGCACCGAGGCGACGGTGCCGATGGTGCCCGGATTGGTCAGGGAGATGGTGGTGCCTTCGAAATCGGCCACTTCGAGCTGGCCGTTGCGCGCCTTGCGCACCACGTCGTTGTAGGCCTTGAGGAACTGCGCGAAATCCATCGTGTTCGCGCGCTTGACGTTCGGCACGAGCAGCGAGCGCGAGCCGTCTTTCTTCTCGACGTCGATGGCCAGGCCGACGTTCACGTCTTCGCGATCGATGCGCACGGGCGTGCCGTCCTGCATCGCGAAGCCGGAGTTCATGCGCGGATGGTCTTTGATGGCCTTGACCATCGCCCAGGCGATGATGTGCGTGAACGAGGCCTTGCTCTGCCCGCTGAGCGCGAGATGGTTGTTGATGACGCGGCGGTTCTCCTCGAGGACTTTGACGGGGATGTTGCGGATGGAGGTGGCGGTGGGGACGGTCAGCGACGTCTCCATGTTCGCCACGATCTTCGAGGCCGCGCCGCGCAGAGGAACGGCTTTCGCGCCCACGGGTAGTGCCGGTCTCGGCGCGGGTGCTGGAACGGGTAACGGGGCGACGGGCTTCAGCCCGTCGCGCGAGGGGCTGAAGCCCGTCGCGACGCTGCCCGACGCCACGCTCGCGGCTCCCGCGACCGCGGCCACCCGCTCTTCCACTTCCTCTTCTTCCAGCGCCTGCGGCTCGTAGTCCGCGAAGAACTCGCGCCAGCTTGCGCTCACCGAAGTGGGATCGGTGCGGAACTTCTCGTACAACTCTTCAATGAAGGCGATGTTTGCGCCGAATGCAACAGATGACATGGATGAGTTCCTAATCGAGGTCGGTCGCTTCGGCGGCCGTGTGGGAGAGCGACGTCAGTCCCAGCCACCCGAATCCCGCCGCGAACCCGCCCAGCACGTCGGACGGGAAGTGAACGCCGAAGTACACCCGTGAAAACCCGACGCTGATGATGATCATGCCCGCCAGCGAATGAGCGACGGCCTGCACGGGCAGCGACTGGTTTTCGACGAGGTGGTGCGCCACGATCGGATACGTCGCGGCGGAGAGCAGCGAGTGCCCGCTGGGGAAGCTGTGCGACTTCGGCAGCTTGATGCGGCGGGCCATCTCGATGGGCCGCTGCCGCCGGAAGATGTTCTTGAGGATGGTGTTGATGGCCATCGCGCCGGTGGTGGAGACGACCAGGGTCCAGGCGTCGTGCGTGCGCTTCTTGCGCAGCATCATCAGAGCAGTGAGGCCCGCGGCGGTGCCGATTGCGACATGCGAGCCGAGCTGCGTGACGGCGTTCATCGTGCCGTTCATGGGGAGGTTGTCGATGCGGTGCACGGCCTCCATGATCGCGATGTCGTACTTGTCGGCATCGCCGTCGACGACGTTGTCCGCCTGCTTCTTGAAGAACCACAGCGCCAGCGCGGCCAGGACCACGCCGCCGCTCCGCCCGATGGCCAGCGGGAGGAAGTGCTGCCGCCGCTTTTCACGCGGACGCAGCGACGACTTGCGAGTCGGCTTTTTCACGGGCGCGAGTCTATTGCGAACCGGTTGAAAGGTGAAAGGTCAAAGCTCATCGCCGGCACAGCCGGGCACTTCTTTCGGTTGAAAGGTGAAAGGTAAAAGGTCAAAGGTAAACGAAAGCCGGCACCGATCGCTCACGGCCCGGCAGAGACGGGCACTTTTTCCTTTTCCCTTTTCCCTTTCACCTCGGTCTCGCAAATGCGACGAAGCGATGTGCGGGAAGCGCGCCACTGCATTTGCGGTAAAACTCGAGCGCGTCGGTCCACGGAATCACTGCGCGTTCGTAGCCCATCCCGCGGAGGTCGGCCAGCGATGCGCGGAGCAGATCGCAACCGAGCCCGCGTCCGCGCTGATCCTTGCGCACGCCGGTGGGACCGAAGAAGCCGAGGCCGCGATTGTTGACGTCGTGCACCGCGAAGCCGGTGATCGCGCCGCCCTCCTCGGTCAGGAACACGCGCGGCGGATCTTCCTCGAACGCCTTTGCGGCCTCGAAGCGCCAGATGCGGCCGAACTCCTTTTCGATGAAGTCCAGGACCTGTTCCGCCTCGCCTGCAGTGGCGCGACGTAGGATGGGCTTCAGCCCGTCCGCCTGGGGGGGACGGGCTGAAGCCCGTCCTACGTTGGCGATCAGGTTGTGCGTGAACCGCGTCTCCAGGTACCCATGCCTTCGAAAGAACGCGACCGAGCCCACGTCGCCATCGAACACCCCCGGCGTGAAGTAGTTCCCCGCCTCGGCCGCGATCACGTTGGCGCCGCGCTCCTCCGCATCCTTCAGAAGAGCCGTCCCGATCCCGCGCCGCCGCGATGCGCGCGCCACCGCCAGCAGTCGCAGATGCCGCCCGCACGTCACGGCCGCGCCTTCGAAGTCTCCCCACACCCGTACCACCGGCTCGCCGGAAACGCCGTGGCCGAAGCACTTTTCCTCGGCCACGGCGGCGAGGCTGTACGGGGCATCGTTCGCGTTCACGAACAGCTCCCGCAGCTTCGGCAGATCGTGGATGCAGGCCGTGCGGATCACGGCCGCCGATTCTAAGGCTG
>DATLBM010000557.1:0-4436 GCA_035526885.1 Thermoanaerobaculia bacterium
ACGATGCCGATCGGTCCCGCTTTGTGAATGTGGCCGGGCATGATGCCGATCTTGGCCTGGTCCGGCGTGATGATGCCGGGGCAGTTCGGTCCGATGAGGCGCGACGGCGCCTGTCCCGCGGCCACGCGGCGCGCGTTCGTCTTCCTCAGAAAATCATGCGCGCGGATCATGTCGTTCACCGGAATGCCCTCGGTGATGCACACGATCAGCTCGATGCCCGCGTCGGCCGCTTCCATGACCGCGTCCGCGGCGAACGGTGGCGGCACGAAGATCAGCGAGCAGTTCGCGCCCGCCTTCGCGCGTGCTTCGACCACCGTGTTGAAGACCGGAAAGCCCTCGTGCGTCGTGCCGCCCTTGCCGGGAGTCACGCCGCCGACGACCTGCGTGCCGTAGTCGCGGCAGCCGATCGCGTGGAACGTTCCCTCGCGGCCGGTGATGCCCTGAACGATGACCTTCGTGTTCTTGTCTGCCCAGATTGCCATTACGACTGTCCCTTCGCGGCGGCAACCACTTTTTGAGCGGCGTCCCACATCCCGTCGGCGGTGATGAGCGGCAGTCCCGAGTCCTTGAGGATCTGCTTGCCCAACTCCACGTTCGTTCCCTCGAGACGCACCACCACCGGCACCGGCAGGCCCACTTCACGCGACGCGCTGACCACGCCCTCGGCGATGCGATCGCCGCGCATGATGCCTCCGAAGATGTTGATCAGGATGGCCTTCACGTTCTTGTCGCTGAGGATGATGCGGAACGCGTTCTTGACCTGTTCCGCGCTCGCGCCGCCGCCGACGTCGAGGAAGTTCGCCGGCTCGCCGCCCGCGAGCTTGACGATGTCCATCGTGGCCATCGCCAGTCCCGCGCCGTTGACCATGCACCCGACGTTGCCATCGAGCTTGATGTAATTCAGGCCGAACTTCGAGGACTCCACTTCCAGCGGATCCTCTTCATGAAGATCGCGCATCTCCACGACGTCCTTGTGGCGAAACAGCGCGTTGTCGTCGAAGTTCATCTTCGCGTCGAGCGCGAGGACGTTGCCTTCCTTCGTCACGAGCAGCGGGTTGATCTCCAGGAGCGACGCGTCGGTCTCGATGTAGGCGCGCATCAGCTTCTGCGAGAAGTCGACGCATTTCTTCCACGCGTCGCCGGTCAGTTCCAGGAAGTAGGCGATCTGGCGTGCCTGGAAAGGCTGGACGCCGAGGACGGAGTCGATGGGCTCGCGATGAATGGCGGTGGGGTTGTGTGCCGCCACTTCCTCGATGTCCATGCCGCCCTGCGCGGAGGCCATGATCACGTTCATGCCCGACGCGCGGTCGAGCGTGACGGCGAGATAGAGCTCTTTGTCGATATTGAGCGCTTCCTCGATCAGCACTTTGCGGACGACGCGTCCCTCGGGGCCGGTCTGATGCGTGACCAGCGTCATGCCCAGCATGTTTCTGGTGATGTCGGCCGCCTCGTCGGCGTCCTTCGCGAGCTTCACGCCGCCGCCTTTGCCGCGTCCGCCGGCGTGAATCTGCGCCTTGACGACCACGCGCCCGCCCAGTTCTTTCGCGGCCTGGCGCGCTTCGTCGGGAGTGTCGACCACGATGCCGCGCGGCGTGGGAACACCGTAGCGCCGCAGGATTTCCTTGGCCTGATATTCGTGAACCTTCATAGCGGCGCGCGTTTTATCACGAACCGTTATGGAGTACCGAGCGCGTCCTCCAACACTTTGCGCAGGCGCAGTCCGCCCTTGACCAGGCGCTCGTAAACCACGCCGATGTTCTTCTGCGCGTACTCGCCGCCGAGGGTGCCGTTGCCGATGTCGTAGGCGTCGTGGACGGCGGCGTAGTGCGACTCGTTGAACCAGTCCACGATCGTGCCGCGCTGCAGCTCTTCGATCGAGCGGCCGCGCATCTCGTACTTCATGAGGTGATCGACGTAGTCGTCGACCGAGGCCGGACCCCAGTCGATCAGCGCGCTGTCCCATGCGCTGTGCAGATTGGTCTCGACGCCGAGGAAGCGGATCTTGACGAGATTGCCTCCGCGGTCCATGACCATCTGGCCGGTCGTGTCGTCTTTGACCATTCCGCCCGCGGCGTGCATCGGCTCATGCAGATCGCCGACGAAGTGCACGACGAAGATCATGGCTTCGCGGCGCTTGTCGCGCTCGAGCTTCTTGTCCTTGAGAATCGCGGCGTATTTTTCGATCGCGGCGATGACGCATTGATCGTTTTTGCAGTCGCGCGCGCGATCGAACGCGGGCGCGTCGTTGGGAATGTTGCTGTAGTGGAGCGCGCCCGTGTCGCCCTGGCGCGTGCCCTTCGTTTCCTCGGCACGCCAGTCGTCCGGCTCCGATGCGATCTCGCGCAGCGGCGCGCCGAAGTTGAGCTGCCGCACCTGCGCCGCGACGTTCGGCGAGAGCCCGCGCTCGGCCAGCTCCGCGATCACTGCGTGGCCCTTCGCGCCCCAGGCGTAGACGTGCATCGGTGCGAGGACGGCGAGCAGAGCGAGCAGGCGGGTGGTTCGCATGGCGCGGAGTCTAGTCGTCGAGTCGTCGAATCGTCGAGCGAAACCCCTCGCAGACTCGAAGACTCGTAGACTTGAAGACTCGTATGCGCGAAGGCGACGTCCTGACCATCACCCCCACCGAGCTCGTCGCCGGCGGCGACGCGCTCGCGCGCATCGACGGCTTTCCCGTGTTCGCATCGAACGTTTTTCCGGGCGACGTCGCGCGCGTGCGGCTGTACGAGGTGAAGAAGGGATTCGCGAAGGCGGACGTCGTCGAACTGGTGACGCCGAGTGAATGGCGGCGTGCGATGCCGTGTCCGATCGCGGAAGAGTGCGGCGGCTGCGACTGGACCGCGCTGCGTCTCGACAAGCAGCTGGAGGCGAAGCAGCGCATTCTCACCGAGTCGCTGCGCCGCATCGGCAAGCTCGATGTGGCGACGCTGCCCCGCATCGACGTGCATCCCTCACCGCTCAACTATCGATTGCGATCGCGGCTGCATCGCGATGGCGATGCCGTCGGCTTCTTCGCCATGCGCTCCAATCGCGTCGTGCCGCTCTCGCCGGCGTGCGAAGTCGTGGGCGTGAAGACGGCGCACGCGCCGAGCGAGGGACAGCAGTGGGAGCTCGATCACGAAGTCGTGCGCGACGATCGCGAGCTCACACTGAGGGTCAACGAGTTTGCGTATCGCCTGCACACGCAGGCTTTCTTTCAGGTCAACCGCCATCTCCTCGGCACGATGATCCGCCTGATCGGGCAGCTCGCGTCGCGCGTGCGTAATCGGCGAACCGCCGTCGATCTGTACGGCGGCGTCGGATTCTTCACGCTGCCTTTGGCAAAACTGTTCGAGCGCGTGACGCTCATCGAAGGCTCGCCGGTCTCCGCGCATTACGCGCGGCGGAACGTGCCGAAGAACGTGAAGGTGATCGAGGCGCCCGTCGAGGCGAAGATGCGCACTCTCCCGGACGTGGATTTCACGTTCCTCGATCCGCCCCGTGCCGGCGCGCGCAGAGAGGTCATCTCCACCATCGCCGAGCGCACCAGGGAAATGATTGTGTTTCTGGCGTGCGATCCCGTAACCTTTGCCCGTGACGCGAGCCGGCTGATCGCGTCCGGCTGGCGTCTCTCCACGCTCGACCTCCTCGACCTGTTTCCCAATACACATCACGTCGAGACGCTCTCCTCGTTCGAGCGTGCGCAATGACACACCTGCTGCAATCCCTCTCATTCTTCTGATCGCCGGACTGGCGGTGCCGTTGGTGAATCCGGCGGTGGCCATCGCCGGCCTGCTGCTCATCACCCTTCGATTCCGGCCTGCGATCTTCGCGGCGCTGGGCATCTTTCTGTCGCTGCAGATGCAGTCGCGAAACGCGCGCGAGCGCGACGCGTTCGCGCACATCGATCCCGACGCATTCACCACCATCGAGGCGCCGCTGGAGCGCGACTGGTCTCCGCGCGACGAATCATTCCTGCTGCGCGCGTCGCACTTCACCGCGAACGGCACGCGCTTCGACACACCGATCGCCGTCTACGCGCGCTTCGAGCCTCCGGAGATGGCCATGGAGGCCACGCTGCACGCCGAAGGCTTCCTCCGCCAGAACGAGCAAGGCGAATACTCCCTCGGCGTGAAGTCGCCGTCGCTGATGCGCTACGACGGCGCGCTGCGCTGGTGGGAGCCGAAGGCGTGGAACCGCGCGCTGGCGAATGCGATGGAGCGCCACGCCGCGCAGCATCCCGACGAAGTCGCGCTCGCGCAGGCTCTGGTCCTCGGGCGAGGCGAGCGTCTGACGCGGGAGATGAAGGCCAGCTTCCGCAGCGGCGGCACGTATCACCTGCTGGTCTTCTCCGGATTGCAGATCGCGTTCGCGGCGGGCCTCCTGGCCGCGCTGCTGCGATGGCTGCACAGGCCGCGCGCCTCGGACTGGCTGCTGGTCACGTTCGCCGTCATCGCGCC
>DATLBM010000558.1:0-2999 GCA_035526885.1 Thermoanaerobaculia bacterium
CGCGCTGCTCCATGAACAACGCCAGGTTCTCCTGCGCCCTGACCTTCTCTTCTTCCGCGGCCTTGCGCGCGATCTGTTCCGCTGCGACGGCCTGCTCGAGCTCGTGCTTGGCCACGCCCTCCGCGCGCAGTTTCCAGCCGAGGATGGCGATCACGGCGATGACGAGCAGCGCGATGGTGCCGATCGCGAGAGTGCGCGACTTCCACCTGCTCGTCGCTCCTGCGCACGAGCTGCGATGAGCGATGAGCGATGAGCGATGAGCAGATTCTCTGTGCTCATCGTTCATCGTTCATCGTTCATCGCTCGTTCGCAGACGGGCTCGTCGTTCATCCCTCGTTCGCAGACAATACGCCCGATGCATCCGCTGCGCGTCCTGCTGCTCGTTTCTCTCGTCGTGGCCATCGCCATGGCGTGGGGATTCGGTGCGGCGCTCGATCACGCGGGCGTGAAGCGCGCCGAGGCGGTGGTGCTGGCCGTCGTCGCGTTCGCGGCGTTCATGGTGCCGTGGACGGCGGTGTCGTTGTGGGCCGTGCGGCGCGCGCGCGATCTCGATGAGCTCATCGACCGGGCGCACGCAGCCGCGGAGCGCATGCGCGAGCGGCCCATCACCGACCGCTCGTATCACGGAGAGCTGGACGATCTCGCGCGCGCCATCGAGGAGCTCCGCGCCATCGCCATCCGCCAGTCCGCGGCGTACGAGGAGCAACGCAAAGCGCTCACGGAAATCGTCGGCTCCCTCGGCGAAGGACTGCTCGCCGTCGACGCGCACGGCCGCGTGGTCTTCGCCAATCCGCGCTTCACGGAGATGTTCGGGAGCGGCAGCGACGTCGTCAAACGCACGGTGCTCGCGGCCGTGCGCAAGCAGCCGGTGGCGCATGCCATCGACGCCGCGCTGCGCGGCGAGACCGCCACGGATCGCATGACCGTGAGCGGCGGGGCGGGGGAGCGGCTGATCGAGATCCGCGCCGTGCCCGTGGCCGCGTCCGACGTCGCCGCGGTGGCGCTCTTCATCGACGTCACCGAGATCGAACGGCTGGAGCGCGTGCGGAAGGAGTTCCTCGACGACTTCTCCCACGAGATCCGCACGCCGCTGGCGGGACTGCGCGCCGCCATCGACACGCTGGAGGGCGGCGGCGTGTCGCGCGAGTCCGAGGAACAGTTGCGGGCCATCCTGCAGCGGCAGCTCGCGCGGATCGAGCGGCTGGTCAAGGATCTGTCGGAGCTGAATCAGATCGAGTCGCGGCAGGTCATCCTCGAACTGCAGCCGGTGGCGCTGCGGGAACTGCTCGAGGAGATGTTCGAAGAGCGCCGCGAGCGCGTGCGCATCAGCGGCGACGGCGCGGTGGCGCAACTGGACCGCCATCGCGCGCAGCAGATCTTCGCGAACCTCCTCGACAACGCCGTCAAGCACGGCGGCGAGGGCGAGATCATCATCGACATCGCCCGGGAAGGCGAGGAGGCGGTGGTGCGGGTGTCGGATGAAGGGCCGGGCATTCCGCCCCACGAGCTGGAGCGCGTCTTCCACCGCTTCTACCGCGTCGACCGCAGCCGCTCCACGCCCGGCAGCGGCCTGGGACTGGCCATCGCCAAGCACCTCGTGGCCGCGCAGGGCGGGACCATCCGCGCGTACAACCGCTCGCCGCGCGGGGCCACGTTCGAAGTCCGGTTTCCGGCGGCGAGTTGACATAGAATCCGCCCGCCTTCGAGGAGGGTCCGCTTGGCGCGTTTCAGTCTCATTCCGCGGGAAGTGAAGTTCTACGACAAGTTCAAGGCCATGGCGGACCAGCTCCGCCACGGAGCGCGGCTCCTCGAACAGATGCTGGCCACCGATCCGCCCAAGGCCGACAAGGCCTTCGAGATCAAGGAAGTCGAGCATCAGTGCGACTACCTCACGCACGAGATCATCCAGAGCCTGAACAAGACGCTGGTCACGCCCATCGACCGCGAAGACATCCACGAGCTGGCGCGCACGCTGGACGACGTCATGGACGCCATCGACAGCGCCGCCGCACTGCTGCCGCTCTATCGCATCGACACGATCCACGAGGGCGCGCGCGAGCTGACCGCCATCATCGTCAAACAGTGCGACGAAGTGCGCCTGGCCGTGGAAGCGCTGGAGGCGCGCAAGGGCGTGCTGGAGCGCACCATCGAGATCAACCGCCTCGAGAACGAGGCCGACCGCATCCACAAGGCCGCCATCGGCAAGCTCTTCGACGAGGAGCCCGATCCCATCGCCGTGATGAAATGGAAGGAGATCCTCGACCTGCTCGAAGAGGCCACCGACGCGTGTGAAGACGTCGCCAACCTGCTCGAGAACGTGGTCGTGAAACACGGCTGATGCTGCTCGTCACTGTCGTCGCCCTGATCGCGGTCGCGCTGGCCTTCGATTACATCAACGGCTTCCACGACGCCGCGAACTCGATCGCCACGGTCGTCTCCACGCGCGTGCTCACGCCCGGACAGGCCGTGGTGTGGGCGGCCTTCTTCAACTTCGTGGCGGCGTTCACGTTCGGCACGGCCGTGGCCAAGACCATCGGCAAGGGGATGATCGACATCCACGCGGTGACGTTCGGCGTCATCTTCGGCGGATTGATGGGCGCGATCATCTGGGACCTCATCACCTGGTACTTCGGCCTGCCCACCAGCTCCTCGCACGCCCTGATCGGCGGCTACGCCGGCGCGGCCATCGCCAACGGCGGCTTCGGGGTGATCATCCCCAGCGGCTGGACGAAGACGCTGATCTACATCGTGCTGGCGCCGCTGATCGGACTCACGCTGGCACTGATCATCTCCGTGGCCATCATGTGGATCTTCCGGCGCTGGACGCCGGTGTCGGTCGATCGCGTCTTCCGCAAACTGCAGTTGCTCTCCGCGGCCGCGTACTCGCTGGGCCACGGCGGCAACGACGCGCAGAAGACGATGGGCATCATCGCGGGCGTGCTGTTCACCGCGGGCTACCTGAAGACGTTCTCGATTCCGCTGTGGGTGATCCTGGCCGC
>DATLBM010000559.1:0-8611 GCA_035526885.1 Thermoanaerobaculia bacterium
ACGGCGCAGCGCCTCGACGGCCGCGTCCTGCTGCAGCGTCTTGGAGGTGAGGAAGAAGAGTTTCTTGCCCAGCTTGAGCGACTGCCGCACGGCGGGATAGAGCACGGCCATGGTCTTGCCGATGCCGGTCGGCGCGCTGACCAGCAGAGAGTCGCGCTGGTACACGGCGCGCGCGACGGCGGACACGATCTCGTCCTGACCGGGACGGATCACGTCGAACGGAAACGTGAGCGTGTCCGCGAAGGCCCGCTTGGCGACGCGCAATGCCGCGGCGGTTTCGAGGTCCTCGATCAACCTGGCGATCGAGGCCTCGAGTGTGGAGGCGACGCAATCGCGATCGAACTCGGTGTCGACGAGCCTGGTCTCGCCGGACACGAGATCGATGAGCACGAGCTGCGGCGCGAAGACGAAGCCTTCCAGCTCCGGCTGCCCGCTCAGAAAGTATGCGTACAGCAGCAGTTGATAGAGATGACGCTGCAGTTTCTCGGAGCGATACAGCGCCTCGAGCTCGAGGTCGAAGTGAATCGATTTCACTTCCTCGATGCCCACGACTCTCAGTTCCTTGTCGATGGAGAGCCCGTCGATGCGGCCGGTGATGGTGACGCTCCACGCCCCCAGGGTCATTCGATGAACGACATGCACCTCGGCGCGGTAATGCGGGTCTTCATTGGCGCGCTGCTCGGCGCGGCGGGAGTGGATGTCCTGACCGATCCACATGCGCCGGAACCCGTCGCCGCGCTCGACGCCGATGCGGCGATAGGTGGAGCCCTGGACGAGATCGCCAACCGAGCAGACGATCTCGCGGGTTTCGTAGTTGACGCGCACGAGGCATTTTAAACGAGGAGTCGACGAGTCTTCGAGTCTTCGAGTCGTCAAGTCGTCGAGTCGTCAAGTCTTCGAGTCGTCAAGTCATAGAGGCTCAGAGGCTCAAAGGCTCAGAGGCTCAAAGGCTCAGAGGCTCACAGCGCGGTGTTGCTCTTAGCCTGGAGTCTTCGAGTGCTCACAGCGCGGTGTTCCTCTGAGCCTCTGTGCCTCTGTGCCTCTGAGCCTCGACGACTCGGCGCCTCTGAGCCTCGACGACTCGACGACTCGACGACTCGAAGACTCGAAGACTAGACGACTCGAAGACTAGACGACTCGAAGACTCGAAGACTCGACTACAGCTTCTCCACGACCTCCCCCAAAACATACGCCTCATAGCCGCCCGAGTCGCGGTAGGGCGCCAGCGTCAGCGCGGGTGCGAGAGACTTCAGCGATAACCTCTCGTACATCTGGCGGACGCTCTCCTTGCGCGTGGCGAGCACTTCCGCGGTGAGGATGCCTTTCAGCGAAAACAGTCGCTGAAAGTCGCCCCGCGGTAAACGCAAAGGCCGGCGCACGTCGTCCGAGCGCGGGTCCCATTCGCCGATGAGCACTTCGTCTTCGAGATCCGTGGAATCCGCCTTCAGGCAGATCACGAGCTCCGATTCGATCGGGCTCTCCGTCGTGTCGGCTTCCGCGGGTGTCGCGGGCCAGCCGCCGGAGGCTTCGCGGCGGCGGTTGATCTCCTGGCGCAGCAGCATCACCAGCGATTCCTGCGCTTCGAGCGGCGTCACGTCCTCCGCCTCACCCTGCGCGAACGGCACGAGCTCCGCGACGTCGATCTTGTCCAGGCCCTTCAGCGCGACCATGCCCAGCAGGCGCACGCCGAGGAGCTCGACGCCCGGGATCGAGGGCGCGAAGGCGATGTAAGAGCCGAACGACGAGCGCACGCGGAACAGAGGCTGCGCCTCGACCCCCAATTCGTTCGACAGCTCCTGCACGAGCGCCATCGACGCCACGATGCCCTCGTTGACGAGGTGACCGTTGCCGTCGATGTACGCGTAGTGCTCGCGCGCGCTCTGCGTGTGATCGATGACGTCCACGCCTCGCGCCAGCGGCGCGAAGAACTGCTGCACCTTGTGCTCGTCGTAGCCGTGCGCGACGAGAAAGGCCGCCAGCTCCTCGATCTCCTTGTTCGCCTTGCCCGTCGTCAGTCGCGACAGCTCGACGATGCCCGGGCCGTAGAACTCGGTGATCTGCTCGTCGTTCTCGGCGGTCTTCATCGGGAGCAGGCGGTAATAGCCGTAGTTGATGGCGATGCGCAGGCCGCGGTTGAACGCGAAGCCTTTGCGCTTCATCTCCGAGTAGAACCGCTGGATCTCCACCGCCGCGCGCACGATGCGCACCGCGCGGCGGGTCGTGTAGAACGCGCCGTCGCCGAGAAACTTCTCGAATTGGAGCAGGTGACGGCGCGCGATCGTGTCCAGTTTGCGCTGGAAGACGAGCATGTGCCGGTACGAGCGCAGCTCCTCCTTGCCGCCGCCGCGGCGGATGTTGCCCAGCGTCTCGCTGAACTTCGAGATGTCGTAGATCATCCCGAAACGGTGCACCATCGGATCGACGACGCCGGTGCGGCCGAAGTCCATCGGCCGCGTCGATCGCGACCACGCCGCGCCCGTGCGGCGATCGGCGGAGACGACCTGTCCGTCGGGCAGGGACGTCATCCACAGAATCCCGCGCCGCAGTTGATTGAGCACCGCGAACTCGCGGACGCTGCGGGCGATGAGCTGGAACTGCTCGCGCTCCTCGCGGGAGACGGCGTTCTGCGCGGCGGGATGATCGAAGAAAAAGTTCGCGAAGCGCGGATCGAGCAACAACGCCAGCGTGATGGTCTCGCCGCCGCCGAACAGCGGGAGCGCCGCGCGGAAGGTGCGGTCGTTCTGCGCCAGCTCCGTGGCCGTCGTGCGCAGCCGTTCGAACGACTCGCGGAAGGCCTGAAAGTCGCGGTGCAGATATCCGTTCACGAAGCTCCGCAGCTCCCGCAGATCCGGCCCGATGAACTCCTCGGTCAGAATCAGCACGTCGTCCTGCAGCAAGCGGAAGAACTGCAGTCCGCGCTGCTCCTCGCCGTCGAGCACGGGCGCCAGCCGCGCGCAGAGCTGCGTCATCTGCTCGCGCGTCTCGACCATCCAGCGGTTGAAGATGCGGTACTTGAGCGAATCGCCGAGGGCGCGGCCGGCCTGCGCGTCGAGCGCGGAGACGCGGCGCGGGAGATTCGAGAAGTGGCGCGCCAGCTCGAGCGAGTGCGTGAGCCAGAAGATGGCGTGATAGTCGTTCAGGAGATTCGCCACCAGCGCGTTCTCCGCGATCTTCATCAACTGCGCGATGTACGCCGTGAACGCGGTCTGCGCCCGATCCTTCGGCTCGGCGCGATTGAGCTGCCACGTCACTTCCTCGCTCAGCCAGCGATCGAGTTTCTGCTCCAGCTCTTTCAGTACCGCCGCGTCGGCGACCGGAAAGCCGAGGACCGGCGGCTGCGTCTCGTCGGCGGGAAAGATTTTGACGGGCTGCGGGAGCGGGCGATCCTCGAAGAGCTCCGCCAGCGCGCGGCCGGCATCCGGCGGCAGCAGAAACGTTGCGGCATCCGGCCGCTGCGCGAGATACGACACGAGCGTGCGAGGCATGGGCGGCGGGCGAAAGTATAAACTTGCCGATCATGCGTCCCGCCGCCGCCGCGCCCGCCACGTGTCCCCGCTGCTCCGGCTCCGGATGGGTGCCGATGCCGGGCGACGACCTGCGCGTCGAGCCGTGCGGATGCCAGGGCGATCTGCGCCGCATGCAACGCGTTACCGCGGCGCACATCCCCAAGCGCTACGCGCACTGCACGCTGGACACGTTCCGCGACAACAGCACCGTCCTGCGCAACGCGAAAAAGAAGGTGCAGGAGTTCGTCGATCTCTGGCCGAACACGCCCGACGGCAAAGGCCTGCTGCTGATGGGGGGCTGCGGCGCAGGCAAGACGCATCTGGCCGTGGCCGCGCTGACCGAAGTGATCCACGGCAACAAGCCCGGACGCGTGCTGTTCACCAACTTCCAGGATCTGATCCAGGACATCCATGCCTCGTTCGATTCCGATCAGACGCCGGGCAAGGCCGAGATCATGCGCCCGCTGCTGGAGGCGGACCTGCTCGTGCTCGATGAGCTGGGCTCGCAGAAGCCGACGCAGTTCGTCCAGGACATCCTCTATTACGTCATCAACACGCGTTACAACGAGGCCCTGACGACGATCTTCACCACCAACTATCTCGATCACCAGCCGGAGGCGAAGCAGGAGCGCCTCGAGGATCGCATCGGCGTGCGCCTGCGCAGCCGCCTGGCCGAGATGGCCGACCGCATCGACTTCACCGGCGCCACGGACTACCGCCGCAACCGACTGTCATGAAGCGCGGCGTTTTCGACATCCTCCGCCGCGGCCTGGACAACGCCCTCGCCAACTGGGGGCTCATCGTCGTCCGCGTGATCGAGATGTTCGTGTTCGTGGCGCTCACGATCGCCTCTCTTCTGGCGATGGTCGTGCCCATCCTCGTCTCGGTCGGCATTCAGATCTCGGACATCAAATCGCCGGACGACGTCGAGAGCGCGATGCTCGCGCTGATGGACAAGTGGGTGCTGCTGATCTGGGTTCTGGCCGGCTTCCTGGTTCTGATGCTCCTGTTCGTGGCGTTGCATTCCCTGGTCACCGCGGGATGCGCGCGCGTGCTCATCGACGCGGATCGCGTGGCCGGTGCGCCGGTCGAAGGACCGCGCTCGCGTTATCACGTCTTCTCGACCGCGCGCTGGTGGGAGGGCGCGAAGCGCGGGTGGTGGGCGGTGTTCTGGATCTACAACTTCGCGTGGGGCGTGGCCGGATTGATCCTGCTCGTCCCGCTGCTGCCCACGCTGGCCCTCACCCTGATCTTTCGCGAAGACCCGGCCATCGCCATCACCTCGGGATGCATCGGCCTGGCGTTGTCGGTGATGCTGATGATCATCGTCGGCGTCGTGACGGGGATCTGGACGAACCGCGCCGTCGCGGACTGGGCGGCCGAGGAGATGAGCGCGTCGGCGGCACTGTCGGGTGCGTGGCGCGCCATCAAGGCCGACGCCGGACGCCACGTGCTCATCGTCCTGGCGCTGATCGTCGTGGCCATCGCCGGCTCCAGCCTCTTC
Source organism: Thermoanaerobaculia bacterium (assembly GCA_035526885.1). Lineage (GTDB taxonomy): Bacteria > Acidobacteriota > Thermoanaerobaculia > Gp7-AA8 > Gp7-AA8 > QHVT01. The sequence goes on from DATLBM010000559.1 coordinate 5,011, forward strand.
TCCATGTTCTCCGTCTTCGCCTCCCTCGGCGAGGGCATGCACCGCACCATGACGGTCAACTTCTTTACCATGCCGCTGCGCCTGTTCGGGACGGTGCTGAACTGGATCTTCTCGTCCTTCGTGGCGAACTGGATGCTGGCGGCGTTCGGCGCGTTGGCGGTGGAAGCTAAACTGCCGCGCGCATGACGTCCTACGATTCGTTTTTCTCCCGCGACGCGCATTCCTTCCGCGCATCCGCGATCCGCGTCTTCGCGAAGCTGATCAACGATCCGAAGATCATTTCCTTCGCGGGCGGCGTGCCGAATCCGGACACGTTTCCCGCCGAGCGCATCGCCGAGCTGGCGGCGAAGGTGGTGCGCGAGCGGCGCGCCGTGTCGCTCCAGTACGGACCGACGCGCGGACTGCCGCGGCTCTGCGAATCGATCGCGCGGATCATGATTGAACGCGGCGTCGAGTGCGCATCGGATGATGTGCTGACCACCACGGGCTCGCAGCAGGCGCTCGATCTCGTCGCGCATACGATCCTCGATCCGGGCGACGTGGTGGCGGTGGAACTGCCGACGTACATCGGCGGCTCGGCCTCGTTCTTCGCGCGCAGCGCAACGCTCGTGGGAGTGCAGCAGGACGACGACGGCATCGTGCCCGAGTCGCTCCGCGAAGTCGCGACGCGCACGCGCATCAAGCTGCTCTACACGATCCCGAATTTTCAGAACCCGTCCGGACGATTGATGACGCAGGCGCGCCGCGCCGCGGTGTTGCAGCTCGCCGAGGAATTCGACTTTCTCGTGATCGAGGACGATCCGTACGGAGAGCTGGTGTACGTCGACGGCGCGGACACGACGGCCATGAAGTCGCATGACGGCAACGGCCGCGTGCTTTACCTCGGATCGTTCAGCAAAGTGCTCGCGCCGGGGCTGCGCTGCGGCTGGATCGTCGCGCCGCCGGCGCTGCTCGAGCGACTGGAGATTGCCAAGCAGGCGGCGGATCTCTGCTCCGGCATGCTCGATCAGTCCATCGTCGATGAGCTGGTCGCGAACGGCGAGCTCGCGCCGCAGATCGCGCGCGTCCGCGACTTCTATCGCGGCAAGCGCGGCATCCTCATCGAAGAATTGGAAAAACACTTCACCGGCCACGCGCACTGGACCTCGGCCGACGGAGGCCTGTTCACCTTCCTCACGCTGAACGGGACCGTCGACACCGCGGCGAAAGTGAAGGAGGCGGTGGCGAGCGGCGTTGCGTACATCCCCGGCGGCCCGTTCTTCGTCGACGGCAGCGGCGCGAACACGATGCGGCTCACGTTCGCGAAGGAGAGCGACGAGCGCATTCGCGAAGGGATCGCGCGGCTGGCGAAAGTGTTCGGGAGCGATGGATGCTGAACGATGAGCGATGAACGATGAACGATGAGCGATGAACGATGAGCGATGAACGCTGAGCGATGAGCCTCGCGGGCGGCGGCTCATCGCTCATCTCTCATCGCTCATCGTTCGTCGCTGCTTTCGTTTATCCTTACCCCAACATCTCCCTCGGAGGCCCTCAACTTGGATCATCATCGTGGCGGCTGGATCGAAATCATCGCCGGAGGCATGTTCTCCGGAAAGTCGGAGGAGCTGATCCGCCGGCTGCGGCGTGCGGTCATCGCACGTCAGCGCGTGCAGGTGTTCAAGCCGCTGCTGGACGACCGTTTCTCCACCGACGAAGTGGTGTCGCGCGACGAGCGCCGCCTGAAAGCGATTGCCGTGGCCACGAGCGCGGAGCTGCTCGCGCGCGTGGAGATCGGCGTCCAGGTGGTGGGCATCGACGAGATTCAGTTCTTCGATGCGGGCGTCACCGACGTGTGCATGCAGCTCGCGGACGCGGGCATCCGCGTCATCGCCGCGGGACTCGATCAGGACTACATGCGCCGCCCGTTCGGTCCCATGGGCGCGTTGCTCGCGGTGGCCGAAGTCGTGGACAAGATGCATGCGGTGTGCGTGCGATGCCGCGGCGCCGCGCACTACTCGCAGCGCGTGTCGGGCGGCAATGCGCAGGTGGAAGTGGGCGACTCGTCGTACGAGGCGCGCTGCCGCCACTGCTTCGAGCCGTACCGCGCAGCCGCGGAGGAGACGCCGGCGGTGCAGTTGACCATCCCGGCCTCCGCCGTCGGAAACGCGTGAGGCCATTCGCGGCGGCGCTCCTCGCGGTTCTCGCGCTGACGTCGTGCCGCGAAGCTTCCGGCGTCGCCTCCGATCCCATGGATCGCGAGGCCGAGGATGCGCTGGTCGCGTATCTGAAGATCGACACTTCGAATCCGCCCGGCAACGAGACCTCGGGCGCCGTGTTCCTCCGCGATCTGCTGGCCAGGGACGGCATCGCGGCGCAGCTGGTCGGCGACGATCCGAAACGGCAGGGCGTGTACGCGCGGATGTCCTCGGGCACGAACGAGAAGGCGCTGCTGCTGATCACACACATCGACGTCGTGCCCGCGGACGCGAGCTCGTGGCGCAATCCGCCCTTCGGCGGCGTGCGCGAAGGCGGCTACATCTGGGGACGCGGCACGCTCGACATCAAGTCGCTGACGATCGCGCACGCGATGTCGCTCATCGATCTGAAACGGCGTCACGCGAAGCTCACGCGCGACGTGATTTTTCTGGCGGTGCCGGATGAAGAGCTGGGCGGCGTGAACGGCACGAAGGCGCTCCTCGAAAAGCATCCCGAGCTCTTCGCGAACGCCGGCTTCGTGATGAACGAAGGCGGCGCGAACGAGACGGCGCTCGATCGCGTCGTGTTCTGGGGCATCGAGGTGCAGCAGAAGGTGCCGCTGTGGCTGCGCGTGACGTGCGAAGGCGACGGCGGTCACGGCGCGTCGCCGCCCGACGACGGCGGCGCGACGGCGAAGCTCGTGCGCGCGTTGTCGCACGTGCAGGCCATCGAGACTCCGTACCGGCTCGATCCCAGCGTCGCGCGCGTGAACGCGGCCGCTGCGGCCGTGCGCACCGATGCGAAGGCGGCGAAGCTGCGCGATCCGCTTCGCCACGTCAACGATCTGCCGCGCGGAATGCGCGCGCTGCTGCAGGACCCGATCGCCGTGACGCAGATCAGCGCCGACGGTTCGGTGAACGTGATTCCGACGAAGGCCGCGGCGGGCATCGACATCCGATTGCTGCCGTCGACGGCTCCGGAGGAGATGCTGAAGCGCGTCCAGGACGCAGTGGGGAAGGATGGGCGGGTGGAGGTGGTGCTTTCGTCGCAGCCGCTGCCGGAGAGTCCCCCGAGCGGACCGCTCTGGGACGTGGTGACGCGCGCGATGCGCGCGGCCTCGGCGGGATCGGCGGCCGGACCGATGGTCACCGCGGGCACGACGGACAGCCGCTACTTTCGCGCGCGCGGCATCCCGTCCTACGGCGTGATGCCGTTCAAGGTGAACTACTACGATGCCGAGGGCGTGCACGGGAACGACGAGCGGATCCGGGCGCGGTTCTTTGCGGAAGGCGTGCGCCTGATGCGTACGATCGTGCGAAACTTCTGTAGCGAGTGATGAGTGCTGAGTGATGAGTGATGAGCGTGCCGTTGCTGCTCCCGGTTCATCACTCATCACTCATCACTCATCACTCGTTCTGATCGT
>DATLBM010000560.1:0-11634 GCA_035526885.1 Thermoanaerobaculia bacterium
CCATCCCAGGCGTAGTAGTCGTCGACGATCACGATCCCGTTCGGAGCGAGGTATTTCCAGAGCGCCTCGAGCGCGGTCAGCGTGGACTCGTACCAGTCGCCATCGATGCGCAGAATGGCGATCGGCTCAGGCGGCACGAACTGCGGCAGCGTGTTCTCGAACCAGCCCTTCACGAGGCGGTACCGCGGAGCACCGCTCCTGCGCATGGCCTCCTCGGCATACTTCATCTCCGCGCGGCAGTTGTCGTAGTAGGTCGGACCGTCGACCTCCGCCTGCCAGCGTTTCGCTTCTTCGCCATCGAGATCGCCGGCCGGAGGCAGTCCCTCGAAACTGTCGAACAGGAAGTACTCGCGCCGCGGTCCGAGGACCTCGGCCATGCCGGCGGACATTCCGCCGCGCCAGACGCCGCACTCGACCACGCAGCCCTGCACGTGACGGTTGGCGTCCACGATTCGCAGGTTTCGCCAGAACACCGCCGCCGGAGCCATCGTGAGATCGCGGTATTTGCGGTGCAGCCGAAGAAAGCTCATCGCCCGCGACGAGCGGACGACGCGGCCGCGCAGACCGGACACCGCAGGGGGCAGATTCATCGGGCGTCCATCTCGCGGGCAATTCTGTCACAGCGACGCCACCACCTCGGGCAGCACCCGCGCCAGCTCCTCCTCGTCCGCAACCAGGTCGTGATACCCGGGCCGGTACTCCCCCGCCGGACGCGCCTGCAGCAGCCAGTAGTGATGCCCCATGCACGCGGAGAGCGCGTAGTACTGGGGGTTCGGAAACGCCTCGTCCGCGATCTCCACGACGTGCGCTCCCTCGGGCGCAAAGAGGATGTTCGCCAGTCCTGCTCCGTGCAGCGCGACCACCGCCGCGGCCTCCTGCATCATCGCGACCTGCTGCGCGAACGAATGGTCCTCCATGAACACGCGCTCGAAACCGTGCGATTCGAGCAGCGACCAGCAGCGGTCTTCGTTGAGCAGCCGGCGGCGCGAAGCGTCGCGCCGGCTGATGAAGAGCCTTCGCGCCGGTTGCGCGTTCGTCGCCAGCTGCGCGCGCAACGCGCGCAGCAGCGACGGTCGATACGAATCCATTCCGATGACCGTCAGGCGCTCGACGTCGATGACGTTGCCCGGAAGCTCGATGCCCGGCGCGTGCAGTAGATCGAGCGACGCGCCGGCAAAGCCCGTGCGCGGCGGGATGAGGAAGTCGTCCGTGCCTTCGAGGAGAACGATCTTCGTGAGATGCCACTGCAGCCAGTGCGCGTAGTTGCGATCCCACGCCTCCAGGATCCACGTCGCGTGGGGCATGCGCACCGCCGGCGCCTCGACGAGCGGCGCGTGCAGCGCGCGCTGAAAGTACGTGCCGCGCACGTGCAGCTGGCGCCGCTCGCGGGTGAGAATCGCGTAGTGCCGATCGCCCCACACGTCGGTCGCGATGAGAATCCGGCAGTCCCGCGCCTCCGCCACGATCGTCGGCTCCAGCTCGCGCTGCGGAACGTCGTCGAACGAGAACCCGGTGATGCGGCGATCGCGGCTCAAGGCATCGCGAGAGGCAACGTTGCGCGGCAGCGGCGCGGTGCTCGTCCCGGCGGGATGAACGACACGATGCTCGAGGTCCGTGATGCGCACGGGCGGCACATGACGCCACCCCACGCGCGCGGGATGAACATCGAAACGGGTAACCAGCTCGCGGGCCGCGCGATTGAAAAGCCGCTGGATCAGCCGCTGGATCACAGCCGCTCCCGCAGCATGCGGATGCGCTCCGCAGCCGGCACGTTCTGCAGCTCATGCCAGCGGCGCACGGCCGGCGCGTCGTTGCCGAGCTGCTTGGCCGGCTGCGGCGCGTGCCACAGATGAAGGAACGGCAGGTAGCCGAACCCGTAGACACGGCCCGTCGTCTCGGCGCGATCCCAGAACTCGTTGTCCTCGCCGCCCCAGCCGACGAACGACTCGTCGAATCCGCCGATCTCAAAGTACGCGTCGCGCGTCACGGCGATCGATGCGCCGTGCAGGTTCTGCACGACGGTCGACGGGAGATCGGTGCGCACCTCGCCCGTCGCGAAGACGCGGTTCGTTTCGAATTCGTCGAGATAGAAGGTGAAGCGCTTGAGCTGTAGAAACGACGAGCCTTCGCGCGCGCGGGCCAGCGTCTCCGATGCGTAGTCCGCGGGACAAATCATGTCGTTGTCGTGGAGGATCAGCACCTGGCCCGACGCGGCGCGCGCGCCTTCGTTGAGCGTCCACGACCGGTTGTACGCAACCTCGGACGTCGGCGTATGGACGTAGCGCACCCACGGCGGAAGCGCCGCCTCGATCTCGCGACGCTCCGATTGCTCGATCACCACGCATTCCACCGGCGCATTGCGCTGCCCGGCAATGCTGCGCAGCGTGGCCAGGAGATGCGGCAATCGCGCGAGGCCGCGATGTCCGATGACGAAGCTGACCTCCGGCTTCCCGGCGCTGACCGGCGCGTCGCGCAGCACGATCGGCCAGTCCGCGAATGCCTTGGCCATCAGACGCGCTCCGGCGCGCGGAAAGACGTTCGCGATGTGCAGCTCCGAGGTGTACTGCCACTGGCAGCGCGCGCCGCGGTCGTCGAGGGTCAGGCGCTCGTTGCGGTTGCGCATGGCCACCCAGCCGCGCGGCCTGCGCGTCGTCCGCACGAGCCGCGGAACGTCGTAAAGCAGCGCTCCGAGCTTGACTTTCAGCGACATCCGCGCGAAGTGTACCGGCTCGGATGGAAGATCTCGTCTCGGTGATCATCCCGGTGCACAACCGCGCGGCCATGCTGCGCGAAGCGGTGGCCAGCGCGCTCGCGCAGACGCACCGGCCCATCGAGATCCTCATCGTCGACGATGGCTCGACGGACGACACCGCGGCGGCGGCGGATGCTCTCGCCGCCGCGCATGCCGAGGTGATCGTCATTCATCACTCGAATCGCGGACCGGGTCTGTCGCGGGAAGCCGGACGCCTGCGAGCGCGCGGTGCGTTCCTTCAGTACCTCGACAGCGACGACCTGCTGCTCGCTCGCAAGTTCGAGCTGCAACTCGCCGCGCTGCGCGCGCATCCCGAGTGCGGCGTCGCGTACGGGCGCACGCGCTACCGCAACCCGGCGGGCGAGGAGATCACGTGCACGTGGAAGAACCCGAACCAGGTGCAAGCGACGATGTTCCCATCGTTCCTCTTGGCGCGCTGGTGGGAGACGGCCACGCCGCTGTATCGCCGCGGCGTCACGGACGCCGCCGGTCCGTGGACCGAGCTGCGCCTCGAAGAGGACTGGGAGTACGACGCGCGCATCGCCTCGCTGGGCACGCGCCTGGCGTTCGTGGACGAGGTCGTGTGCGAGCACCGCGATCACGGCGACAACCGCCTGTCGCGCGGCGCGGGACTCGACGCGCAGCGCCTGCGCTGGCGCGCCCGCGCGCACGAGCTGATCTACGCCCACGCGCAGCGTGCCGGCGTTTCGCACGAAGCGCCGGAGATGCAGCACTTCGCGCGCGAGCTTTTCCTGCTCGCGCGGATGTGCGGCGCGGCAGGACTCGCAGCCGAATCGCGGACGCTGTTCGAGCTCGCGCGCGAGGCATCGGGACCGCAGCGCGACCGGCGACAGTTCCGCGCCTACCGCGCGCTGACGCGCGTGATCGGGTGGACCGCCGCCGGAAAACTATCGCAAGTGATGGATCGAATCCGGTGAGCGCGACCATCTCCGTCGTCCTGTCGGTGTACAACGGAGCGGAGCATCTGGCGGAGACTCTGGACTCGATCCTCGCCCAGACGGAGCGCGACTTCGAGCTGATCGTCGTCGATGATGGCTCGACCGATGCGACGCCCGCGATTCTGCAGTCGTATGCGGGTCGCGACGGCCGGGTGCACATCCTGCGGCAGGAAAACCGCGGCCTGACGCGCGCGCTCATCGCGGGATGCGCGGTCGCGCGAGGCGCGTACATCGCGCGACACGACACCGGGGACACCTCGCATCCGGAGCGCCTGGCCAAGCAGCGACGCATGCTCGATGCATCGCCCGAATTGGCGTTCGTCTCCTGCGCGACGCAATACGTCGGTCCCGAGGGCGAACCGCTGTGGATCACGCGTCCGAGCGGGGCGGCGATGCGTCCAGCGCACATTCTCGGCGGCGCAACGCTGCTCGATGGTCCCACGCATCACGGCTCGGTCGTGTTCCGGCGCGATGCCTACGAACGCGCCGGCGGATATCGCGCCGCATTCCGTTACGGACAGGACTTCGATCTCTGGTACCGGCTCGCGGCGGAGGGAAAGTTTCAGTCGACGGCGGACGTGCTGTACGTCGCACGCATCACGCCGGAGAGCATCAGCGGCACGGCGCGCGCGGAGCAGGAGCTGCTGGCATCGCTGTCAAGCGCGGCTCTGGAGGCGCGGACGCGTGGCGAGAGTGATGACGCCATACTCGTGTGCGCGGCGCAGGTGCAGCCGGTCCGCTCGGGCGGAACGCGCCGCTCGCGCGCGGCCGGGCTCTATCTGGTGGGCGAGGCGCTGCGCCGCAACCGCGACCCGCGGGCAAAACGCTATCTCCGCCGCGCCATCGCCACATGGCCTTTCTCGCCGCGCGCATGGCTGCGCATGGCGCAGTCGCTGATACTCTGATGGGCGATGTTGAAGACGCTGCGGGCCATTCACCGCCGCCTCGGAATCAAGTACCGCGTCGGGCGCGCTCTCGGATACGTCGGACGCTTCGGCCTGCGCGGTGCATGGCGGGCGCACAGCACGATCTGGCGCAGCAGCGGCGTTCGTGAGATCACTATCCCCGGAGTTCGCCATCCGGTGGCCGTCCGAACAGGCACCGCCGACGCGAGCACGTTCGAGCACATCTTCGTCTGGAACGATTACGCGCTCGACTACCCCGACCACGTGCGTACGATCGTCGACGCGGGCGCGAACATCGGTCTCGCGGCGGTCTTCTTCGCGAACCGCTTTCCCGATGCCACGATCTTCGCCATCGAGCCGCAGCAGGACAACTTCGAGCTGCTGCAGAAGAACGCCGCGCCCTATCCGCGCGTCGTCCCCATGCACGCCGCGCTCTGGAGCGATGACACCACGCTGCGCCTGTCCAATCCGGACGACCGCGTCGACTCCTACCGTTACGATCCCCACTCCGCCGGCGATGCGGTGCCCGCGTACCGCGTCGACACGATCCTCCGCCGCTATGGCCTCGAGCGCGCCGACGTGTTGAAGATCGACATCGAGGGCGGCGAAACCGCCGTCTTCCGCGACGCGACGGCGTGGATCGATCGCGTGCGCATGATCATCGCCGAGCTGCACGGGCTGGAGGCCGAGGACACGTTCGCGAGCGCCACGGCGGATCTCCGCGCCACACGGTATCGTCGAGGGGAGAATCACATCATTCGCGTGGACGGCGTGGGATGACGGAGCGGCCCGCGATCGTCGTCCTCACTCCACTCAAGAATGATGCTTGGATTCTGCGCCGGTTCCTCGAAGTCACCAGCGTCTTCGCCGACCGCATTCTCATTGCCGATCAGGGCTCCACGGACGGTGGCCTGGAGATCTGCGCCGAGTTCGAGAAAGTCACGGTCCTCGACAACTCGGCCAGCGACTACGACGAAGCGAGACGGCAGGAGCTTCTGATCCGCGCGGCGCGCGAGCTCGTTCCGATGCCGCGCATCCTCATCGCGCTCGACGCGGACGAGATTCTGGCCGCGAACGCAATGCCCTCGCGCGGGTGGCAGGCCATGCTGGCCGCCCAGCCGGGCACCGTGCTGTTCTTCGAAAAGCCGAATCTGTATCTCTCGCCCATGACCTGCGAACGGCGGCCCCTCGACTTCCCGGGCGGCTTCGTCGACGACGGTGTGGCCGAACATCGTCCGCTGCGCATCCACAGTCCGCGCGTACCGATGCCTCCGCTCGCACCGCAGATGACGCTGGGCGACGTCAAGTTTCTGCATTACGCGCTCGTGCGGCCGGAGGCCCAGAAGGCGAAGATGCGCATGTACGCGGCGTTGGAGAACGTCATGGGCACGAAGACGCTTTACCAGCGGCGCCGGTACTACTGGTCGAAGAAGGTCCTGCGCGCGATGGGGCCGATCGAGCAGTCGCCGCGGGAGTGGTTCACGGCGTGGGAGTCGCGGGGGATCGACATGTTCACGATCCACGACGTGCAGCCGTACTGGCAGGACGTGGCCACGCTCGATCTGCTGCTCAAGTACGGGTCGCGGCGCTTCTGGTGCGACGACATCTGGGAGGTGGACTGGAACCGGTTCATCGTCAGAATCGGCCGCATTGCCCGCATCGATCCGCCTCCGTTCCTTCTGCGCTTTTCGGTCGACACCGCGCAGCGCGTCCTGGAGTGGCTACGCTGAGGCTCTCGCGAGCATCACGTAGTTCCCGTCCGCAGCGCCGTCGACCAGCACGTCGAGCGTGTATCCATGACTTCGCAGCAGCTCGCTGCACAGTTCGTACTGCTCGAAGCCGTGCGCAGACAGGAGGATCGTCGGACGATGCTCGCGCAGCGTCACGGCCGCGGCTCCGAGCGCCGCGGACTCCGCTCCTTCGATGTCCATCTTGATGAAGCGCGGCGGCGGCACGGAGCCGCGCAACGCGTCGAGAGTCGTCGTTGCAACCTGGATCCCGCCGCTGTCCGAAAGACCGCCCATGGCCGGATTGGCCGCGGTCGCGAAGTGCGCCGTACCGACCCGATCGGACACCGCCGTCTCGACGACATGCACGTTGCGCGCGTCGTTCAGCCGCACGTGCTCGCGCAGCAGCTCCAGGTTGCGCGGCAGCGGCTCGAACGCGTAGACCGCACCGCCATCGCCGGCGAGCTTCGCCGCGAGCAGGGTGAAGAAGCCCGCGTTGGCGCCGACATCGTAAACCACGTCACCCGGCCGCACGTGCTTCTCGAAGACCCGTTGCCCGTCGCGCTCGTAGGTGCCCAGCCAGCAGCCGTGAGTCGCCGCCCCGGCGATCCAGCGCCGGCCGCGAAGAGGTCCCGACAGCACGCGCATCACGGCACGCTTGGGGACCAGGCGCAGCGGCAGCCGAATGAGGCGAGACAACATCGGCCGCATCATAAGATCTCCGCTTCGATGTCTCTACGCATCCTGATGATGGCCGATACGCCGGCCGATGCGAACCGCGGCGCGGCCGGCACCGAGGTGCAGACCGCGGCGGCGTTGCGCGCGCTCGGCCATGAGGTCGACAACATCTGGGCCGACGACCTCGGGCGACGCATCGGCCACGGCAACCTGCATCTCCTGCTGGAGCTTCCACGAGCGTACCAGCGCAGGGCGGTCGAAGCGCTGCAGCGAAAGCCTTACGACGTGGTCCACGCCAATCAGCCGCACGGATTCCGAGCCGCGCGCGCCGTGCATCGCCTGTCCCCGCGGACCGTCTTCATTCATCGCTCGCACGGCATCGAACTGAACGTCGAGGAGACGCTGGCCCCGTGGCGGGCGAAGTACGCAGCCGAGGAGCGGGGGAGCATCCGGCGAATCGCATCACGCGTGCTCGCCACTCTGCTGGCGCGCCACTCACACGCAATCGCACGGGAGGCCGACGGGCACATCGTGTCGTCCTCGATCGACGCGCGATTTCTGATCGGGCGGTTGCACGTGCCGCCTGAAAAAGTAGCGGTGATCGCGCAGGCAGCGCCGGACGAGTACTTACGCACCGCGCCGCCGCCGTTGACGCCGGAGCGGCTGCGCCGCGTCCTGCACATCGCGCAGTTCGCGTTCTTCAAGGCACCGATGATCACCGCGGCGGCCATCAACCGGATCGCGGGCTCCGAGGAAGCGGCGCGCTTCACGTGGGTCTGCGACCGCGGCAGTCACGATGCCGCTCGCGCTCTTCTCTCCGTGAACGCGAACGCGCGTACGGACATGCTCCATTGGACGGCGCAGGACGAGCTTCGGGACGTCTACGACGCGCACGGCGTCTTTCTCTTTCCCTCCTTTTTCGAGGGCTTCGGCAAAGCGTTCCTGGAGGCGATGAGCCGCGGGCTGTGCGTCGTCGCAAGTGATGCCGGGGCGATGCAGGACCTGATCGCCCACGGACGCAACGGCGCGCTCGTCCCGCCGGGCGATGCCGAGGCCATGGCGGATGCGGCGCTGGCCCTGATGCGGGATCCGGCGCGTGCAGCGGACATCAGCCGCGCGGCCGTGCAGACCGCTCGCGCTCACACTTGGGAGCGCGTCGCACGCGAGCTCACCGCCTTTTACGAAGCGCGGCGTATGGCAAGATGACGCGCGCGTGCCCGTCCCTCGCCTCGCCATCGTCGCCTCGCACGTGATCCAGTATCAGGATCCGTTCTTCCGGCGCCTGGCCGCGACCGCCGGCGTCGACGTGACCGTCTACTACTGCTCGCGTGCCGGAGCCGAGGTCTATCGCGATGCGGACATGGGAACGTCGCTCAAGTGGGACATCGACCTGCTGCAGGGATACCGTCACGTGTTTCTCCGCAACTTCGGCAGGGGCGACGGCTATGCGCGGCTGATCAATCCGGGCGTCGTGACGCGAGTCGCAAAGCACGATGCAGTGCTGCTGATGCTGGGCTGGGGCACGATCACGTCGCTGCTCGCCATCGCCGCATGCCGCCTCACCGGCACGCCGTTTTTCCTCTACGGCGACAGCAGCTTTCCGCCCGTGGTGAAAGGATGGCGGGATCGCGTGCGGGCCACATTTCTGCGCGCGATCTTTCGTCTCGCCGGCGCATTCATGGTCTCCGGTGTGCTCAACGCGGAGTATTACCGGCACTATGGCGCGAATCCCGACCGCTTCTTTCTGCTGCCGTGGGCGATCGACAACGAGCGGTTCGCCGAGGCCGGCCGCTTCGCGCCGGGAGAACGGGCGGCCATGCGCGAACGATTCGGCATCGCACCGGACCGGGTCGCATTCGTGTTCTCGGCGAAGCTCGTCGCGCGCAAGGATCCGATGACGCTTCTGCGCGCGCTGGCCGCGATGCCGCATCGCGACCGCGCGGTGGCCGTCTTCCTCGGGCATGGCGAATTGCGCGAGCCACTGGAGACTTTCGCGCGCGCTGAAAAACTCGACGTGCGCTTCGCGGGCTTCGTCAACCAGGGCGACCTGCCGAAGCACTACGCGATGTGCGACGTGTTCGTCCTGCCTTCGACCTACGAGCCGCGCGGCGCGGTCATCAACGAGGCGATGGCCTGCGGACTCCCGGTCATCGTCACGGATCGATGCGGATCCATCGGCGACATCGTGCTGGAAGGCGAGAACGCGTTCATCTATCCGGCCGGCGATGTGGACGCGCTGGCGGACGCGCTGGAGGCGATGCTCGATGAGACGCTGCGCGCGCGCATGGCCGGCCGGTCGCGCGAGATCATCGACGCATGGGACTACGCCCGCGGGGTTCGTGGCGTGCAGCAGGCGCTGGAGCACCTGCCGTGATCACCATCGCCATTCCGACGTACAACCGCGGGACGATCCTCGTCGAGACCATCGAGCGCTTGCTGCAACTCACGCCGCGCGCGGAGGCCATCGTCATCGCCGATCAGACCACGACACATCCGCCCGGCGTCGAGGACAGACTGCGTGCGTGGCATGACGCGCAGGTCATCCGGTGGCTTCGCCTGCCCGAGCCCTCGATTCCGAAAGCGATGAACGACGCGCTCGAGGCGGCAACGACGCCGCTCGTGCTCTTCTTCGATGACGATATCGTCCCCGACGCGGGCATCGCCGGCGCGCACGTCGACGCGCATGGCGACGCCGGCATCTGGGCTGTCGCCGGACAGGTCCTGCAGCCCGGCGAGGAGCCGCGGCCGTCGACTGGCGAAGGACTGCACTTCCGGTTCAACAGCACGGCGGGTGCGTTCGTGAACAACGTCATGGCCGGCAACCTCTCGGTGAAACGCGAGCGTGCGCTGCAGATCGGCGGCTTCGACGAGAACTTCGTCGGTGCGGCCTATCGCTTCGAGACCGACTTCGCGATGCGCGTCACCGCGGCAGGCGGCAAGATCTGGTTCGAGCCGCGCGCGACGCTGCGCCATCTGCAACTCGCGACGGGAGGCCTGCGCAGCTATGGCGACCATCGCACGGCCGCCGTGCCCGCGCACTCCGCCGGCGATTACTACTTCGCCCTGAATCACATGCCTCGGTTCTGGAGCTACGCCGCGCGCCGGCTGGTGCAGAACGTAGCCACGCGCTATCTGGCCGCGCATCCATGGCACATCCCCGGAAAACTCATTGGCGAATGGCGAGGTCTGCGGCTCGCGCGCGCGCTGCACCGGAAGGGACGCCGCCTGCGCGCTGTTGCGCCGGGAAAGCCGTCATGATCACCATGCTCTTCGGAGCCATCCTGCTCGGATCGATGGCCGTGGCCCTCACCAACTGGCGCCATGGATGGTTTGCCGCGGTCGTGTGCGGCATCCTGCAGGACCCGGTGCGCAAGATGACGCCGGGGGCGCCGGCGGCGCTCACCATGAGCATCGTCGCGGTCTACGCGGTGATCCTCTTCGGAGCCTACAACGCGCTGCAGCGCAACCGTGCCGACTTCGCGCGGCGCTTTCCGAACCTCTACTCGACGATCATGGTGTTCGTCCTGGTGCTTGCCTTCGCGGGTTTGAACGGTCTGGCGACGTTCGGACTGGCGGCGTGGCAAGCACCGCTGCTCAGCTTCCTCATCTATCTTCTGCCCCTGCCCGCGATTCTCCTCGGATACGCGTGGCTGACGCGCGAGGACCAGCTCATTCGCTTCCTCCAGTTCTACGCGATCATCACCTCGGCCGCCATGATCGGCACGGTGCTCGAGTACCTGCGCGTCCGGCATCCGGCGCTGGGCATGGTGTCCATGCCCTGGGGATTCATTCGTCATCTGCCAGGCATCGAGATCCGCATCCTTTCGGGGTTCTACCGGGCGCCGGACATCATGGGGTGGCACGCGGCCACGCTGACCATGATCGGCATCACGCTGGCTGTTCGATCGCGTGCGCTCAGCAAAGCATGGCCGTGGATCGCGATCGCCGCCTGGGGATTCGCGAACTGCATGCTCAGCGGACGCCGCAAGGCCATTTACATGGTGGCGCTGTTCGCGCTGGCCTTTCTGTGGCGTTACATGCGGCGCATGAACATGGCCCAGATCGCGCTCGTGGCGCTGGCCGGAGTGGCGCTCGCGTTCGTCGTCCGCGAGATTCGTTCGTCGTCGGAGACCGAGGTTTACGCCCGCGGAGCGCGCACGACTCCGAACGAGGTGCTGCAGCGTCTCGAAGGCGGCTTCTTCGGAACCCTCGAACAGAACTCACTCCTCGGCGCCGGCCTCGGCGCCGCAACCCAGGGCGTGCGCCACGTCACCGGCCTCGAATCCGATTTCGGCTGGCAGGAAGGCGGCCTCGGAAAGCTCACCGCGGAGCTCGGACTGCAGGGCGTACTGGTGGCTGCCATGCTGGCGTGGGCGGTTCTGAGAATGATGATCCGCATCACCGCCGTCGGCGACATCCCCGGGACCTCGCAGCTCGTTCGGGCTGCACTCTTCGGAATCGTCGTGGCCAACATCGGGAACTTTCTCGCGTCCGCGCAGGCATACTCCGATCCCGTGCTGACGCTCATGACTGCATTCTTCGCGGGATGCCTCTTCGCCACGGCGACGCTCGACGAACGCCTCGCGCAAACGGAGACCGTTGTGCTGGCGGCG
>DATLBM010000561.1:0-8508 GCA_035526885.1 Thermoanaerobaculia bacterium
CGGATACCCTTCCGGCACCGCCACGAACGCACTCTCCACCGCATGCACTTGCGCCACGCCGCGCAGCAACGCCGCCGCGCACTTGCCGATCGCCACGACGTTGCGCGGCATGTCCGCGCGCACGCATTTCTGCACCAGCACATCCGGCGCGCATTGCGCGAGCGCTGTGAGGTAGATCGCTTTGAGGTCCACCGCGGCGCGATTATCCTCGTGACGTGCGCCGCACGCATCTCCGCTCGCGCGTCCTGCTCCTCACCGGCGCATTCACGCTCGCGCTGTTCGCCATCGCCTTCGGCCTGAGCTGGCGCGCGCGTCTGGCGCAGCAGCGATGGACGCGGCTCGTCGCCATCGAGACGCGCGCGGTGGCCACGCTGGAAGAGCTGATCCGGGCGCAGAACGCTTTCCGCACGCGCTTCGATCCCGCGCGCTACGGCATCGTCGAGCAACTCCTCGACGACGAGTCACTCACCGCCGTCGATCTGGGCACGCTGCGCGCGCGCGTGAAAGAGTTCCGCACGATCATCGACGAGCCGGAGCCGCTGCCCGAGGACCTGGCCTCGACGTCGACGGCGATCATCATCGAGGCGCAGCGCGTGATCGACGCGCGCAAGGGGGAGATCTCGCGGCAGCTTCCCGCGCTGGAGCGCGAGACCTCCGCGATGATGTCCAGCGGCCTGGCCGTGGCCTGGATCGTCGCCCTCCTCGGGTTCGCCGCAGTGCAGACGACGCTGCGCAAAGTCGTGCGCCCGATCGAAGAGCTTTCCGCCGCAGCGGACCGCGTGGCCGCGGGCGATCTCACGGCGCGCGCACCGGTCGCCGGCGACCACGAGATCGCGACGCTGGGCGTGGCCTTCAATCGCATGGCGGACGAGCTGAAGTCGCGCGCCCGCACGGACGAGCTGACGTCGCTGCCGAACTTCCGCGCCTTCCGCGAGCGCATCGACGCGGAGCTCGAGCGCGCGGACCGCTATCCCGAGCGCTTCGGCGTCCTGGTCCTCGATCTCGACCGCTTCAAGAAATACAACGACACGTACGGTCACCTCGCCGGCAACGACGCGCTGTGCCGCGTGGCGCAGACGATCCGCGAGACCGTGCGCGCCGTCGACTTCCCCGCGCGCTACGGCGGCGAGGAATTCGCGGTGATCGTCCCGCAAGTCGACGCGCCATCGCTCACGGCGATCGCGGAACGCGTCCGCACGAACATCGCCGCCCTCCCCGCTCCTCCCGACGGCGCCACCGTCACCGTGAGCATCGGCGCCGCGCTGTATCCCGAGGACGGCGCCGATCGCGAGTCTCTCTTCCGCACGGCGGACGAGAGGTTGTATCAGGCGAAGGAGGCCGGGAGGAATCGGGTGGTGGTGGGTGGGATCAAGCCAGCGCTTCGATCAGACGTTCCACACTCCGCGTGAGCGACTGCAGCTCCCGGCCGCTCAGCGAGCCGCCGCCCAGGGACGACAGCCATTCCTCGTACGCGGGGCGCACTTTCTCGACGACGCCGCGACCGCGGCGCGTCAACGCCACACGCGAGGAGCGCATGTCCGACGGGTCGTCGTTGCGCTCTGCCAGGCCGAGTTGTTCGAGGCGCGTGATCATGCCGGTCATGTTCTGCTTCGTCACGCCGAGGCGGCGGGACAGGGCGACCAAGGTCACCGCGCCGTCTTCCGCGTTGAGCGCGGAGAGCACCGACCACTGCTGCGGCGTGATCTTCTGGCGCTCGAAGACCGGGCCGAGGCGCCGGGTCAGCAGGTTCGCGAGCTGAATGATGCCGCCGGCCAGATCGCGTTCGCCTGTCATGATGGTCAATATCTTGACCGCACGTCAGGCGGCCTGTCAATCACAGAGCGGCTTTGAAGATCGACTTGCCCGCGAAGATGGCCGCGTCGCCCAGTTCCTCTTCGATACGCAGGAGCTGGTTGTATTTCGCGACGCGGTCGCTGCGAGAGGCCGATCCGGTTTTGATCTGTCCCGCGTTCGTGGCCACCGCCAGATCCGCAATCGTCGAGTCCTCGGTCTCGCCGGAGCGATGCGAGATCACCGAGCGATAGCCGGCGCGCCGGGCCATTTCGATGGCCTCCAGCGTCTCCGTGAGCGTGCCGATCTGATTCACTTTGATCAGGATCGCGTTGGCGATGCCGCGCTCGATGCCCTGCTGGAAGATCGCCGGATTGGTGACGAAGAGATCGTCGCCGACGAGCTGCGTTCCCGATCCAAGCACGCCGGTCAGTGAGTCCCACCCGTCCCAGTCGCCTTCCGACATCCCGTCTTCGATGGAGATGATCGGATAGCGCTTCCGCAGGTCGACGTAGTAGTCGACCATGTCGTCGCTGTTGCGGTCGACGCCTTCGAACGCGTAGCCCTTCTTCTTGTCCCAGAACTCCGAGGCCGCGACGTCGAGCCCGAGGTAAATCTGTTCCGCCGCGCGATATCCGGCCTTGTCGATCGCGCTCAGGATGAGATCCAGCGCCTCGGCATTCGACTTCAGATCGGGAGCGAATCCGCCCTCGTCGCCGACCGCCGTCGTGAGCCCGCGGTCATTGAGGATCTTCTTGAGATTGTGAAAGACCTCCACGCCGGCGCGCAGTGACTCGCTGAACGTGTCGAAGCCGGCGGGGATGATCATGAACTCCTGCACGTCGAGGTTGTTGTTCGCGTGCGCGCCGCCGTTGATGACGTTCAGCATCGGCACGGGCAGCGTGCGCGCGCCGGTGCCGCCGAGGTAGAGGAAGAGCGGCAGGCCGGCGGCTTCGGCGGCGGCGCGTGAGACGGCCAGCGAAACGCCGAGGATCGCGTTCGCGCCGAGGTTGCCCTTGTTCTCGGTACCGTCGATCTGCTTCATCATCAGATCGATCATCACCTGCTCGCGCGCGTCCATGCCTTCGATCTCGCGCGCGATCACTTCCACGTTGTCGACGGCGTTCTGCACGCCTTTGCCGAGGTAGCGGCCCTTGTCGCCGTCGCGCAGCTCGAGCGCCTCGCGCGAGCCGGTGGATGCGCCCGACGGCACGGCCGCGCGTCCCAGCGCGCCGTTGTCGAGCAGGCAATCGACTTCGATGGTGGGATTGCCGCGCGAGTCGAGGATCTCGCGCGCGAAGATTTCGGCGATCTTGAACATGGCGCGGCGGATTCTATGTCACGCCGCGCCGCGAGGGACTTACCTGGGTCCGACGGCCATCGGCAGCTTCCGATCGCGCCACTCCAGCCATCCGCCCTTCAGCGCGAACACGTTCTTGACGCCGTGCGCCATGAGGTCCTGCGCCGCGACGCCCGCCGACTGCTCGGCGTTGCACGCGCAGTACGTGATGATGGTCTTGCCCGGCGTCACTTCGCGGAAGCGGGCAATGAGCTGGCTGCGCGGGATGCTCATCGCGCCCTGGATGTGTCCGTACGAGTACTGCTCGTTCGAGCGTACGTCGATGAACACGGCCTTGCCGGAGCTCCTCAGCTTGATCGCGTCATCGATGCTGATGCGGACGAACTGCTGCGCGGCGTTGTTGCGCGCGCCGGGCACGGACAACGGCGCGCGGGTGCCCGGGGCCGGCTTCGGCTGGGGCTTCATCTGTGCGAGCAGAGGAGTAGCGACGAGAAACAGGATGGCGAGTTTTTTCATGGGGTCAGATCAGGCCTTCGAAGAATCGGTCCAGACGGGGGATGAACCAGCGTTTGCGGTCCAGCGAGAACGCCACGGCCACCGCGCGGCCGACGATGCGCCGTCGCTCGATGAAGCCGATGAAGCGGCTGTCGTTGCTGTTGTCGCGGTTGTCGCCGAGGACGAAGTAGTTGCCCTCGGGGACGGTGATGGGGCCGAACGAGCGCACGGCGGGGATGGCCGGCGTGAGCATCACTTTGTGATTGCGGCCGTAGAGATCTTCGTCGAGCACCTCGGCCTGTCCGTAATCGTCGGAGCTGACGATGGCGATCGGCGACTGCTTGGCCAGGCGGCCGTTGACGAAGAGCTGGTTGTCGCGCATCTCCACCTTGTCGCCCGGCACCGCGACGACGCGCTTCACGAGGCGCGTGCCGTCGACGGGAGAGAAGAGCACCACGATGTCGCCGCGGACGGGATCGCCCCACTTGACGATGTTGATCGTGGTGAAGGGGACTTTGAGATCGTAGGCGAGCTTGTTGACCACGACGCGATCGCCTTCCTGAATGGTCGGCTTCATGGAACCGGTCGGGACGTCGTTCCAGTCGGCCAGCGCCGAACGGAGCGAGCTGACGATCAGGATCATCAGGACGAATATGCGGATTTCCCGAAGGACCTTCTTCTTGTCGATGGCCATGGCTGAATACTCTACGCTTGCAGGCCCGACAACGTTTCGTTACGGAAGGGGATTCCGGAGGACGGGACGAGTGTCATCCCGAGCGAAGTCGAAGGACCTTCCCCGGCTCGTGGCACGAGGGAAGGTCCTTCGTCGTCTTCGCGACTCAGGATGACACGGTTCCTTACGCGCTCTTCTCCCCGCCGATCGCTTTCACCTTGCCGAGGAGCTCGCTCATCTGCATGCCCGAGAGCGACTCGAACAGGGCCGGCACCTGCGCGGCGATGGCCGCCAGATCGCCCGTGATGCGATGCGCGCCGGCGGCTTCGCCGTCGCCGGTGGAGACGATGGTGATGCGGTCGACGTTCGAAAGAGGCGCGGCCAGCGCGCGCACGATCTCCGGCATCTGCGTCATCAGCTTGTCGACGACCGCGGCCTGGTTCCACTCCTGGTACGCGTCGGCCTTGACGTTCATGGCGCGGGCCTCGGCATCACCCTTTTTGAAGATGATCTCCGCCTCGGCCTCACCCTCGGTGCGGATCGAGTTGGCGCGGCCTTCCGCCTCGAGCATCAGGCGCTGGCTCTCCGCCGCGGCGAGCGTCTCGATGCGCATGCGCTCCACCTCGGCGCCCTTGAGCACCGTCGCGATGAGCTCTTTCTCGTGACGGAGGATCTCCGCCTCCTGCACCTTGATCTGCTCGTGCTTCTCGATCTGCTGCACGCGCACCGACTCCGCCACGACCTGCTGCTCCATGACCTTCGACTGGATCTCGTAGGCCTTGTCGGCCTGGGCCTGTTCGCGCTTGGTGAGCGCTTCGAGCTGCGCTTTCTTCACGTCGAGATCGTTCTGCGCCGCGGCTTGCGCCGCCAGCGATACCGTCTCGGCCAGCACCCGCTGCTGATCCGCTTCGGCGCGTTTCACCGCGGCCTCACGCAACGCCTCGGCGCGCTTGATGGCCGTGTCGCGCTCGGCCTCGGCGGCGGCGATGTCCGCGAGCATCTTGATGCGGGCGATGTCGGGGCGGCCCATGTTGGTGATGTACTCGTTGCCGTCCTTCACCTCTTTGATGGTGAACGACACGACCTCCAGTCCCATCTTGTCCATGTCGTCCGCGCACGTGGCGCGCATGCGGTCGGCGACCATCTCGGGCTGCTTCACGATCTCTTCGACCGCGAGCTGGCCGATGATGCCGCGCAGGTGGCCTTCCATCACCAGGCGGATCAATCCCTCACGCTGCTGCGGAGTCTTGGAGAGGAACTGTTCCGCGGCGGTGAGGATCGATTCCTGATCGCTCTTGACCTTGATCTGCGCGACGGCTTCCACCGTCACGGCCACGCCCTGACGCGTGTACAGATCCTGGCGCGGCGCGACGTCGAACGACATCAGCTCCAGCGAGAGGGTCTTCCAGCTGTGAATCATCGGGAAGATGAGCGTCGCGCCGCCCTTGATGACGCGCGTGCCGCCGGCGCCGTACACGATGAAGGCCTCATTCGGGCCGACCTTGCGGTACATCTGCGCCACGAAGCCGAGCAGCATGAGCGTGCCCACGACAATGCCGGCGATGACAATCCAGGTGCTGAGTGCAAGCATGATTAGTTCTCCTCGAGGTCCGTCCACGTCGCCACGTACGCGATTCCCTTCTCGTATCGGGTGACGATGACCTCTGTTCCTTTCTCGATGGCGCGTCCGCAATCACTGCGCGCGCCGGCGACGCGCCTGGTGCCGGCGTGCGTAAAGACGATTTCTCCGGTGCCGTCGCCAGCGCGAATCGGCACCACCGTTTTCCCGATCACTCCGATCATCGACAGCGACTGCGCGGTCGACTCCCGCTTCGAAAGCGCACCGATGACGGAGTTGATGAGCGCTCCGCCGGCGGCGCCGATCACCGCCGCGCCGGCGTAAATCAGCGGCACGATGAGCGGCGTCAGCCGCTGCAGCAGCAGTCCGCCGCCGCCGAACCACGTCAGGAACGCGGTGATGGCGGCGGCGTTGATCATCGACGTGCGCCGCGCGCCGGCGTGCTTGAGCCCTTTCGGCAGATGCAGCACGCGCTGGCCGTGGAACACGTGATCGAAGACGTTCACGTGCTCGAGGCCGGACACGAACGAAACGACGCTGAGTCCCAGGCCCGCGATGAAGCAGACGACGAAGAGTGTGGTCATGTTCTGGGTTCTCCGTTAGATCCTGCGCTTGCGAACGGGCTGCGGCAGCGGCTCGAAGGCGACGATCAACCGGTCGAGCAGTTCGCGGTTCTCGACGATCGACGCCAGCAGCGCCAGGCACTCGCGCGAATGCGGATGTTTGGCGATCTTGAGCAGCGACTCGTGCAGCAGCCGGTCGACCGCGAAATCCTCGGCGCCATCGATCAGCCACAGGTCCAGCTTGTCGTCGATCTCGCGCCGCGGGCGGGGCCGCTGCGGGGGGTGATCGTCGATGTCGTCGACGAGGTGTCCCGGGTGGACTTTGAAGAAGCGCGCGAGCACGAGTCGCGTGGCTCCCTTGAGGTGCCCGCGCGTGCCGCTCTCGAGCTGCGAGAGGTAGGACTGGCTGATGCGCCCGCCCTGCTCCGCGGCCACGGCCTTGGACACTTCGCCCTGGGTCATCTCGCGGCCGAGGCCGCGGGCGAATCCTTCCAGGGTTCTGAGGTGGACCAGCTTCTCGCCGAGTTTCATTGCCGCCAGCAATATATAGCCACTGGCAATATTTGGCAAGAGGCCTTACGATGTGGCCCGCATGTCCCACCGCCAGTCCGTGCACGACCTGGGAGCGCTGGTCTCGTCGTTTCACTCGCTGGTGGCGGTGGAGACGGTGGAGGAGGAGCGCGTCCGCGACATCGTCTCGGAGGTGGCGGCCGAGCTGCAGCAGCCGTTCTTCGAATGGTCGGTGGCCAGCGGCTTCCGCCGCGGCTACGGCCTGGCCATCGGCAACACGCAGGAGGCGCACGCCGCGCTGAAGCACATCGCCGAGCTCACGGGCGAAGGGATCTATCTCCTCAAGGACCTGGGGCCGCACCTCTCCAAGCCGGAAGTGGTGCGCACGCTGCGCGAGCTGGCGGAGAAGATGATGCACACGCGCTCGGCCATGATCCTCACCGGCGAGCCGCTGGAACTGCCGCGCGACATCGAGAGCCTGGCGGTGCGCTTTCGTCTGCCGCTTCCCGACGAGACCGAGCGCCGGCAGGAAGTGCGGCAGGTGGTCGAGGCCATGAAGGCGCGGCAGCCGGTGCACGTGGAGATGTCGCGCGAAGACGTGCAGCGCCTGGTGCAGGCGCTGGCGGGACTGACCCTGCATCAGACGCGGCGCGTGGTGGCGCAGGCCATCGTCGCGGACGGCAAGCTTTCCGCCGACGACATCGAGCGCGTCACCCATCTCAAGGGCGAGATCATCGAGCGCGGCGGAATCCTGGAGTTCCATCCGCCGGAAGAGAACCGCTTCGAGCTGGGCGGCTTCGCGCGGCTCAAGGAGTGGCTGTGCAACGCGCGCATGGGCTTCACTCCGGAAGCGAAAGCCTTGAATCTCGATCCGCCCAAGGGCGTGCTGTTCGTGGGCGTGCAGGGCTGCGGCAAGTCGCTGGCGGCCAAGGCCATCGCGCGCGAGTGGTCGCTGCCGCTGCTCAAGCTGGACGCGGGGCGGCTCTACGAAAAGTACGTCGGCGAGTCGGAGAAGAATTTTCGACGCGCTACCGAAATGGCCGAAGCCATGGCGCCGGTGGTGCTGTGGATCGACGAGATCGAGAAGGCCTTCGCGTCGGGCACGAGCGCGGATGCGGACGGCGGACTGTCGCAGCGCCTCTTCGCGTCCTTCCTCACGTGGCTGCAGGAGAAGAAGGAAGGCGTTTTCGTCGTCGGCGCGGCGAACGATCTCGATCGCCTCCCGCCGGAGCTCCTGCGCAAGGGACGCTTCGACGAGATTTTCTTCGTCGATCTGCCCACGCAATCGGAGCGGGAGAGCATCTTCAACATTCATCTGAAGATGCGGAATCAGGATCCCGCGAAGTTCGACGTGCCGGCGCTGTCACGCGCCAGCGACGGCTACAGCGGCGCGGAGATCGAGCAGGCCGTGATCGCTGCGCTGTATCGCGCGCTGCACGCGAAGGCCGCGCTGGACACGGCGCGCGTGAGCGACGCGCTGCGCGCGACAGTGCCGCTGTCGGTCGCGAGAGCGGAAGACGTGGAAAAACTTCGTTCCAAAGCGCGAGGCAGATTCACGCCCGTGGCGTAAGACCTATAGGTCCTATAGGTCTTATCG
>DATLBM010000562.1:0-2903 GCA_035526885.1 Thermoanaerobaculia bacterium
GCCATCGGTGCTGCTGGTGGCGTAGCTACGCCACAAATCTCGCGGAACGGTGTCCTGCTCTTCATGAGCATTCCAGCCAGAGTTGCCGAGCGTCTCTCCACAGGCCTGAAGCGTTTCGCGCCGATTCTCTCGGCCGCGAAGGCGCGCGACGTGAACGAGTCCGACACGTCGATGATCGTGACGGACATGCTGGCCGACATCTTCGGCTACGACAAGTACAGCGAGGTCACACGCGAGCTGGCCATTCGCGGCACGTACTGCGATCTGGCCACGCGCATCGACGGCAAGTTCCAGATGCTGATCGAGGTCAAAGCCATCGGCCTGGAGCTGAAGGACGCGCACGCCAAACAAGCCATCGACTACGCCGCCAACCTCGGCGTGGAATGGGTGGCCCTGTCCAATGGACATCTGTGGAAGGTCTTCCGGGTCGTTTTCGCGAAGCCGATCGATCAGGAGCTCGTGCTCGACATCGACCTGCTCGCGCTCAATGCGAAGAACGAGAACGATCTGGAGAGTCTCTATCTGCTCACGCGCGAGAGCATGCTCAAGTCCGGCCTGTACGCGTATCACGATCACCTCCAGGCCACGAACAAGTTCTATCTCGCCGCGGTCGTGCTCAGTGACACGGTGCTCGATTCCATCCGTCGCGAGCTGCGCCGCGTCTCCGACGCGAAGGTGGAGCTCGACGAGCTGCGCGAGGCGCTGAAGTCGGAAGTGATCAAGCGCGAGGTCATCGAAGGCGACAAAGCCGACGGCGCGCGCAAGAAGGTGGCCAAGGCGGCGGGCAAGATGCTGCGCATCCGCAAGGAGAAAGAGGAGGCGGTTGCCGGCGCGGGTCCGGCGAGCGCGCCGGCGATCGTACCGGCGGGGCCGGCGGTGACGGAGTAGCGCGTCATCCCGCCGACGAGCCGACGCTCAGCTCGAAGCCGACCTGCAGCGCACCGCCAACGAGGCCGCGGCGAGCGCCGGCGTGCGCGTCGTCGATGTGCGAGTGGGGAGGTAGCCGCCACAAAGCAGGAACGATTGCCTGTCCTCCACCACTGGTGCTCGACGCCTCGAGGCTCACTACGTTCGCGCGATCTCATCCGCGGTGCGTTCGCTCTCGTCGTGCTCGAGACGCTGATGGTCATCGACCGCATACGAGCCGACGTAGCTGCGTAGCCAGAGGCGCTCGATGACGGGATAGGCCGCGGCCAGAGGCAGCATCAGCACCATCCCGAGGATTCCCTGCAGGGCGCCTCCGACCGTGATCGCCAGCAGCACCGTCAACGTCGACATCCGCATCTGCGAGCCGTACACGCGCGGCACGATGAAGTAGTTCTCGGCGAGGTGGTAGAAGAAGAGCGCCAGCACCACGATGATCGCTTTGCTCGGCGATATCGTCGCCGCCACCAGCGCCGGAGCGAGAATCAGAAGGATCGTTCCGATGACCGGAATGATGTCGAACACACCGGCGGCGATGGCGAGGAAAAGCGCAGCGGGCACGCGCAGGACCAGGAGCACGACGAACACGAATCCCGCGCAGATGGCGGAGGTGAGCAACTGCCCGCGCATGTAGGCGCGAATGACGCCACTGATCTCCTCGGCCGTCTGCGCCACGCGTTCGCGCCGCGCCGGCGGCACGAAGCTGACCAGCCACGCGTACACCTGCTTCCCTTCCAGCAACAGATACATCGCGACCACCAGCGTGAAAAGCGTCGCCACCACGATCTCGACCGTGTACTTGCCGAAGAGCAGCGAGTAACGCAGCCACTGTTGTTGCGCGCCCTGACCGTTTCCGCCGGAAAGCAGCGACCTGGCCGGTTCGAACCCCCGCGGGATCCGCGCGAGAAGCGACGCGCGCATGCGCATGAGGTCACCACCGACCTCCGACATCTCGCCGCCGATCTGTGGAAGAAGGATCACGAAAAAGACCGCCAGCAGTGCGACGATGAGCGTCGCGATTGCGCCGACCGCGATGCCGCGACGCGCGCCGTGTCTCATGAGAAACGTCACTACCGGCTCGAGCCCCACGGCGAGCAGCACGGCGATCGCGAACATGAGGATGTACGGCCAGAGGCGGATGATGCAGACGACGAGCAGAAGGAACAGCGCGATCTTCAGCAGCGTCACGAACGGGATGCGCAGTTCGAACGGAGAGTTCTCGCTCACGACAGCCGCTCAGGACAGCACGATCAGCGCCAACAGGACCTTCTCGCGTTCGCGATTTGTCGCGTCGGACGCTCGATCACGTCCTCCGCGCACGCTCGAGCTGCCGCCGCTTCGCCGCGGAGCCGATCGAGCGCGCACAACTGGGAATGCTTCTCCACGCGGCATACGGCGTTCTGGACACCATCGATCTCGCCGGCGCGCCGCAGCGGTGCTGCGGCGTTGGAAAGCGGCGGCCTTGCCGCCGCACTCCACATTCATTTCCGCCGCACAAAGTAGTACGTGCCGCCCTCGTCGCCTACCTCGGCGAGCACCGCGAGCTCGGGGTTTTGTTCGCGGCCGGCGCGGCGGGCGGTGTCGTTGACGCGTTCGCGGATTGAAGCGAAGAGGGTTTGCACGTCTTCGATCGACGACGAGTCCGCGAGGGTGGTGAGGAGGGCGCGCGTGAAGATGGAGTGCTGGCCGTCCGCGGAGTCGCTTACGGGGGCGGTGCCGCCGGAGCTGATGACGAGGCGGGACTTTTTGTCCTTGCGGCCCTCCGTAGGTGTGATGACGCCGCGCGCGAGGGCGCCGGAGTAGCACGAGTCGGCGATGATGAGTGTGCGTCGCGCGGGATGATCGAGCAGCGTGTCCTTGATCAGCGCGGGCGAGATCCAGTTCGTCATCTCGAAATCCGCGTCGACGGGGAGCCAGTAGCCTTTGTCGTTGCGCAGCTCGCCGTGGCCGGCGTAGTAGACGAGCAGGTTGTCCTGCGC
>DATLBM010000563.1:0-24691 GCA_035526885.1 Thermoanaerobaculia bacterium
CGAGATCGGGCTGGCGGAAGAGGGCGCCGGGCTCGGGGGCTTCGCGAGTACTCACGACGTCTGCGGTGCCCGCAACGTCGTGCGCAGGTGTGATGGACGTAGGACGGGCTTCAGCCCGTCCATTCTCGGGACGGGCTTCAGCCCGTCGAGTCTCGGGACGGGCTGAAGCCCGTCCTACGTTCGGCAGCAGCTCCGCCTTCGAGTACGGCCACTGCTTGATCCATCCCTTGTTGCGCTCGATCGTGTTCGCGAGCTGCGCCTCGATCGCGAAGCCGTCCGCCATCTCGATGGCCGGCGCGAGCACGTCCTTCAATGAGAGCTTTCCGTACTCCGCGAGCATGACCATCAAGCCGCCCGGCGTGCCCGGCGTGACGGCGGCCAGCGGGCCGTACTCCGGCGGATAGTTCATGCCTTTCGATTTGTAGAACTCGGCGGTGGCGCCGGTCGGCGCGACGCCGAGGGCGTTGATGCCGATGACCTTTTTCGTGTTGGGGTTGTAGATCAGCGCCTGCGTTTCGCCGCCCCACCCGAGGGTGTCCCACATCGTGCAGCCCGCGGCGAGCATGGCCGCCGCGGCGTCCACGGCGTTGCCGCTCTTCTGAAACATCATCGCCCCCGCGGTGGCCGACAGCGGCTTGCCGGTGATGGCCATCCAGTGCGAGCCGTGCAGCGGCGGCTTCTGGGTTCGGGTCTGGGCGAGGAGAGGAAGCGTGAGGAGTACGAGCAGCGTGATGCGAAGCTTCATGGCGAGATCATAGTCGTCGAGTCGCCAAGTCGCCGAGTCGTCGAGCAGCACCTCGGCGACTTGTAGACTTGGCGACTCGGAGACTCATCGTGCGCAAATACATCGCCGTCGCATTTCTCGCCACCGCGTGTTCGAAACCGGCGGAGCCCCCGCCCCGCACCCAGTCCGCGGCGCAGCCGCGCCACTACGACGTGCGCGCCGACCAACTCGCTCCGCCGTACCACACGCAGAGCGCGGGCAATCCGCCGAACGTCGTCAAGCGTCCCGCGAATGCGCAGCTCGTGGTGCCGCCGGGATTCCGCATCGACTTGTGGGCGGATGATTTTCAGGATCCGCGGAACATGATCCTCGCGCCGAACGGCGACGTGTTCGTGGCCGACTCCGCGGCCGGACGCATCGTCGTGCTGCGCGGCGACAAGCGCTGGGTCTTCGCGGACGAGCTCAATCGTCCCTTCGGCCTGGCCTTCCTCGGCAATCAACTCTTCGTGGGGACCGAAGACGCGATCGTGCGGTTCGAATATGCGGCGGGGCAGACGCAGTCGCGCGGCGAGCCCGTGCGCGTGACCTCGCTGCCCGCGGGCGGACACGCGACGCGCAACATCCTCTTCAATCGCGAGGGCACGAAGATGTACGTCGCCGTCGGCTCCGCTTCGAACGTGAGCGACGAGACCGACCAGCCCTTGCGCGCCGCGATCACCGAGTACAACGTCGACGGCAGCGGCAAGCGCACGTTCGCGTCCGGGTTGCGCAATCCGATCGGGCTGGCGTGGAACGGCAACGCGCTCTGGACCACCGTCAACGAGCGCGACGGTCTCGGCGATGATCTCGTTCCCGACTACGCCACCGAAGTGCGCGATGGCGCTTTCTACGGCTGGCCGTTCTCGTACATCGGCAAGAACGTCGATCCGCGGCGCGAGGGCGAGCATCCCGAGCTCGTCGGGCGCGCGATCGCGCCGTCGGTCTTGATCGAGTCGCACTCCGCGCCGATCATGATGGCCTTCTACGACGGTGCGATGTTTCCGGAGCGCTATCGCGGCGGCGCGTTCGTCGCGCTGCATGGATCGTGGAACCGCTCCCTGCGCACCGGCTACAAAGTCGTGCACATCCCCTTTCGCGACGGAAAGCCGTCCGGCGGCTACGACGATTTCGTCACGGGATGGGCGCCCAATCCCGCGAACGATGAGGTCTGGGGACGTCCCGCGGGACTGCTCGTGCTGCGCGACGGATCGCTCCTGATCTCCGATGATGGAGCGGGTGTGATCTGGCGCGTCACCCATTCGCCGTAACGCGCACCCGACTTGCAATGTCCCATGTCGTGCGAAAGCACGGAAAGGAAGCTTGGCATGGGACGAAATACTGAATCGAAGTCGAGTGGACTCGACCGGCTGCGCGATGCTGCTGCGGACGTGGTGAAGCGCGTGTTTGCGCGCAACCGCGACGAAGAGGCGACGCCGACGGCTGAGGCGGCCCCGGCTCGAACGGCGGAGGCGACCGCGCAGCGCGCGCGCACGGCCGAGTCGGGCACGGCGCGGCCGGTACGGCGTCAGGCCGACATCCCGCTCGACGTCCTCGATCGCTCGTACACGCCGCCGCTGACCAGCTCGAAGAGCGGGTTCCGCAGCGACGGCGCGGATCATCAACAGGACCAGGAGTTCAGCCGCGGCGTGGCCGACGCCGACTGGAACGACGAGGATCACTTCACCAACAAGTCCGGCGATCCGCGGATCGGCACGCGTCGCCGCAGCTATGAGCCGAATGAGACCAGCGCGGAATCGCGCGATGAACAACGCTAGGAGGAAATCGATGGATCAGCAGAATCCCGGAAACAATTGGGGCACGGGCTCGACAGGCAGCATGAGCGGCGGCGGCAGCACCGGCTCGACCGGCTCGACCGGCTCGACCGGCGGCACCACGTACGGCACGAGCGGAACCGGCGACACGGGCACGAGCGGCTACAACGTCTCGAGCGGAACCGACGCGGGCACCTGCCCGACCTGCGGCCGCACCAACTCCGCCGGCCTGGAGCAGTTCCTCGGCCGCCTCGGCATCAACGAGGACATGATCAACAACCTCAAGGGCCAGTTCCAGAACGTCGACATCGACGAGTATCTGAACACCGCGCGCACGTATCTGAAGGACGGCAGCGGGAAGGCCACCGCGTATGCCAAGGACAACCCGGGCAAGGTCGCGGCCGGCGTCGCAGCCCTCGCTCTCGGCGCGGGCCTGATCTACGCGGCAACGAATCGCGACAAGTCGTAGACTCGCTCGCGTGAAACTGCATTACCAGTCGGAGGGCGACGGACCACTCGTCGTCCTCCTTCACGGCTTCCCCGAGTCGTCGCGCTCCTGGCGGCGGCAACTCCCCGCATTCGCACACGCCGGCTTTCGCGCCGTAGCCCCCGACCTGCGTGGCTACGCGAGCTCACCCAAACCGAAAGGCGCTGATGCGTACGTCATGACGGACGTCGTGACGGACGTGGCGGAGCTGATCGACTCGATGAGCAGCGTGCCGGTGATGGTCGTCGGTCACGACTGGGGCGCGGTCGCGGCGTGGAACCTGGCCATGATGCGGCCGGACCTCGTGCGCAAGCTGGTCATCCTGAACGTCCCGCATCCGGCAGCAATCGCGCGCGAGATGCGCCGCAGCACGAAGCAGAAAGTCAAACTTCTCTACCAGTTGTTCTTTCAGCTTCCCCTGCTGCCCGAAATCTTCATGAAGCTCTTCGGCGGCCTGCTCCTGCGTTTCTCGGGCCGCTTCACCCGCGACGAGATCCGCGCCTATCGCCAGGAATGGCGCGGCAGTCTCACGCCGATGCTCAACTACTACCGCGCCATCAACAAATCGCGCGCGGCCATGCGCAAGCACTTTCGCCGCATCGATGCGCCCACGCTGATCGTCTGGGGCGAGCACGAGCCCGTGTTCCAGGCCTCCGCACTCGACGACCTCGGCGAGTGGGTGACGAACGTGCACATCGAGCGCGTTCCCCGCGCGGGACACTTCGTCCAGACCGATGCGCCGGAGGAGGTCAGTCGGTTGCTGATTGACTTCGCCTCCACTCCAGCCACTGCTCCTCCACCGAATTCGTGAAGGTGCGGCGCGGACTCCATCCCGTCTTCTCGCGCGTGGCCTTGCTGTCGATCTGCTGATCGACGGCCAGCGCATCGGCGAACGGTCCGAAGTTCTGCCGCGCGGCGTCGAGCGGAGTGTGCTCCATCGTCCCCTTCGGCGCGACGGCGCGCGCGCATTCGTCGAGCGTCGCGCGCGTGTCGTCGATGCCGTGCAGCACGCCGGTCGCGCGCTGCTCGATCGCGCGGACGTAGAGGTCCGCGAGGTCGTGCAGATCGACCATGGCCCAGTGATTCGAGCCGTCGCCGACGATCTGCAGCGCGCGATTCTGCGTCGATGCGGCAAACCAGTCCGCGAGCAGCGACTGTTTGTCGCCGTACACGCATCCCGGACGCAGCACCGCGCCGCCGCTGCCGAGCGCCAGCTCCTCGTGCGGCGGACGCCAGGCCACGAGCGCGAGCGGACTCACATCCGATGCTTCGTCAGCGCTGGTGGTGTTGCCGAGGACCCAGACGCCGGAGGTGTAGAGGAAGAAGCCGCCCAGCGAGGTGAACGTGTCCACCGCTTTGCGGTCCGCATCGACGGTGTTCTGCCGCGACTGCGCGGTGTGCACGAACGCGTCGTAGCCCGCGAGCTGCTCGCGCAACGACGGCAGCGACTCGAGATCGCCGGTGATGAGAAACGCGCCGAGATCGCGCAGGCGCTTGGAATCGGCATCGGCGCGCACGAGCGCCCCGACTTCATGACCCGCGGAACGCAGCGCGGCGGCAACCGCCCCGCCGATGTAGCCGGTGGCTCCAGTGAGAAAGACTCGCATGGCGGCAGGGTAATGCGAGATCGGTGCGAGAACAGTTGCTGGTTGCCGTGTTGCCGGTTGCCGGTCAGTTCTCGCAAGCCGTACCGCTCGCGCACACCCACCACGAACCAGCAACCAGCAACAGAAAGGCCGCCCATCGGGCGGCCTTCGGGCAACAGAGCGAGCAACCGCGAGCTACCGCTTCTTCTCCATCGCCTTGCGGAACGCCAGCGCCATCGCGCTCTCGCCCGAGGCTTCGTCGTTCCGCTCGTCCATGATCTTCGTGTACTCCTCGCGGTCCGCGGCGGCTTTCGCGGCCTCGTGGCTCAGCGAGATGCGCTTGCGGCTCGGATCGATGCTCATGATGCGCACCATCAGCTTCTCGCCCGGCGCGTGCACGGCCGCGGGATCCTGTCCCGGTGCGGCGCCGATCTCCGAGCTCGGGATCAGTCCGGTCAGGCCCGGCTCGAGCTCGACGAAAACGCCCGGCGCCGCGGCGTGATCGACGGTGCCTTCGACCACGCGGCCGATGCCGTAGCGCTGCGAGGCCGTCTCCCACGGGTCGCTGGTCGCGATCGCGCGCAGCGACAGCGACAGGCGCTTCTTCGACGAATCGACTTCGCGCACCCAGCCCTGCACGTTCGAGCCGATGGCCACTTCCTGGTCGCCCGGCTTCACGCCGTGCGGCAACTGCGAAACGTGCACGAGACCATCGACGCCCGGCTCCACTTCCACGAAGTAGCCGAAGTCCGTGGAGCGGACGATGCGGCCGTTGAACGCCGTGCCCGGCGCGAAGCGCTCGGCCACGTCATGCCACGGATCCGGCTCCTGATCCTTCATCGACAGCGAGATGCGCTTGCCGTCGTTCTCGACCTTGATCACCTTGACGCGCACTTCCTGTCCGATCTGCACGACGTCTTTCGGATCGGTCACGCGGCGGCGGCTCATCTCGGAGACGTGCAGGAGGCCATCGACGCCGCCCAGATCGACGAATGCGCCGAAGGGCGTGAGCGTCTTCACGCGGCCCGTCAGCTCGGCGCCGGGGACGATGCGCTCGCGCGTTTCCGCGGCGCGCGAGGCCGCTTCTTCCTTGAGCAGTGCCGCGCGCGAGACGACGATGCGGCGGCCGTCATCGGACAGCTCGGTGACGCGGAACTCGATGGTCTGTCCGACGAACGCGTCCGGGTTCTCGATCTTGCCGAGGGCGATCTGGGAGAGAGGGCAGAAGGCGCGGAGACCGGCCACGCTCACTTCGAAGCCGCCCTTGTTGCGGCCCGTGACCCGGCCTTCCACCGGCAGGCGCGCTTCGTAAGCGCCGCGCAGTGAATCGAGCGACGCTTTTCCTTTGATCAGTTTGCGCGAGACGCGGATCTCCGCGCCGGTCTTGACGACCGTCGCCTCGATCTGGTCGCCGACGTCGAGACCCTCCAGCTCCGCTGTCTCGATCACGGCTTCGGACGGACCGCCGTAAGAGATGTAGGCATCGTCGCCTGAAATCGACACGATCGTGCCGCGAAGCGGTTCCCCCTGCTGCGGGGTTTTGAGGTCAAAATTCTCCATCGCCTCGGCAAATGACGTAGCCTCGGCGGATTCTCTCGACGACTGACTCATGGGAGTGTGCGTTACCTTTCAGTGATTGGTTCTCGGTCCTGAGAACGGTTGGGACGCGCATGTTACTGCAATCGCGCGTGAGATGTCACGACCGAGCGACAGGGGACAACCGGCCGCTTCGGAAAAAAATTTTCCGCTCCTCACTCGACCCGGAACGTGACCCGCGAGACCACCGGATCGTTGCTCGAGTACGCCTTCAGATTGTGACCCTTGTCGAGCGCCTGGATCCATCCGATGGCCCACGTTCCCTTCGCCGCATGCTTGGGCACGGTGATCGTGCCGACGAAGTTCTGCCCGTCCGGCGACGGATCGAACGAGAAGTAGATCCGCTGCGTCTGCGCCTGCGCGCCGGCCGGAATGGCCTGGCCGCTGAGGCTGGCGACGCCGCACGCGTCGTCCTGCACCTGCGCCCGGATGAGAATCCGTCCGCCTTCCGACGAAGGAACCGCCAGCGGCTCGACGGAGAGATTGGTGAGCACCGGCGGACCGGCGTCGCACTTGTCGCCCGAGATCTGCAGCGTCACCTGCTGCACGAGCGGATTGTCGACGCGGAACGTGGCCATGTTGTTGGCCTTGTCCTGCAGCTGGATCTGCTCGAGCTTCCACGCGCCGCAGTCGAGACAGTCCGGCGGCGCGACGACGCACTCCCACACGCCGCCCGAACCGGGACGGCAGCCGAATCCGATGCGCGCCTGCTTGGCGGGACTGACGAAGACGCCGCTGACGAGCGAAACGCCGGACTTCTCGTCGTCGGCCTGCACGAAGACGGTGTTGCGCTCGCCCGCGTTCATGGCGTTGCGCTCGAGGTACACGCCCTTCAGCACCGGCGCGGCGGAATCGGATCCGCTGGACGTGACGCGGAAGCTCGCGCTCGCGGGCAGCGCGCCGGTGTTCTGATTCAGGTTGACGCTGTTGTTCGCGTGATCGCTCAGCGTCAGGTACTTCACCGCCCACGTCCCCTCGGCCGCATCGCGCGGCACCTTGATGCGCGCGATCCAGCGATCGGACTCCCCTTCGCGCTGACAGGCAAAGCCCTGCAGCGCGCCGCTCGGACTGGCGATGACGCCGGACACGCTGCGCACGCCGGAGAGGTTGTCGGTGACGACCGAGGCGAACATCGTCTCGCCGTCGTCCTGCACCTGCGCGGGCATGAACTCCGCGGCCTGCAACTGTGGCGGTGCGGTGTCGGTCTCCGGATCGTTGTCGTCTTTCGGTTCCTTCTCGGCGGGCTCATGCCGCGGCGACTCCTCGCCCATGCGCGGCTGCTGCTGCGGACGCTGCTGCGGCTGCGGCGGCGCGGCCACGACCTGCGGCGGCTGCGCGGCGCGCGCGCTGCGATTCATCCCCAGCGCATTGGCGATGGGATTCATCACGCGATCGAGCAGCGTCGGCTCTTTGGCCGGAAGCGGCTGGGCGGTGGTGGTGGCCGGCGTGGGCGGCGCGGCCTTCAGCAGCTCGTTGTAGCGCTGCTGGCGCGCGCTCGCGGACATCGTGCTCGTGCCGGAGGCCGGCAACTCCACGATGATGCCCGTCGATGTAGGACGGGCATCGGCCTCTGCTTCCGTCGTGACGGACGGAGCAACCGGAGTCTGTCCCGCGAGCGCCTGATTCCCCTCGTACGCGCTCAGCCGCATCCACACGGCGATGCCGAAAAGCACCGTGAGACCGGCGAAGAATACCGGGAGGAACGCGGAACGTTTCGATGGGACCATGGTCTCGTCGGGAAGTAGAGCACGCGGCGCGCGTCTGTTGTTCCCTCTTCTCTGCATTGTTGCATGGAGCGGGGCCGCGCAGCCTCTGCCGCCGGAGACCTCCACGATCACCATCCCCATTCGCACGGACCTGAAGCCGATCGCGGCGGAGATCGAAAAGCGCGTCGACGCGAAGTTCGCCGGCAAGACCGCCGAGCGCGGCATCGACATCCGCTACGACGTCGCGCGCGATCCCATTCACCTGCGCATGATCGGCGCGGGCTTGCACTCGCTGACCACCATCCACTACGCGATGGAGGCGTGCCGAGGACGCTTTCCCTGCGTCTCGTGCGGCTACGGTGAGTCGCGGCGCATGGCGGACATCACGCTGCACACGGCGCTGTCGTGGGATCCGTCGTGGCGCCTGCGCTCGTCGACGCGTCTCCTGCCGGTGAACTACGCCAAGCCGTGCGAGGTGACCTGGCTGGGCATCGACATCACGCGGCGCTTCGTCGCGCCGGTGGTCGAGGACCAACTCGGCGACGCGGCGAAGATCATCGACAGGAACGTCCCCGCGCTCACCAACATCCGCCCGCAGGCCGAACAGATCTGGACCGCGCTGCAGACGCCGTACGAGCTCGCGCCGCGCACGTGGCTCGTGCTCGATCCGACCGACGTCGCGCTCTCGCCGATCACCGGCGCGAACACGACGGTGAGCACGATGCTCTCGCTGCACGCGACGACGCGCGTGGTCGTCGGCGGCAAACCCGCGGCGACGCGCAAGCCGCTGCCCGCGCTGAAGAGCGTCGCCGCGACGGGACCCGCGTACGTGCGCGTGCCGTTCGATCTCGAGCTGCCGTACGACGAAGCGAGCCGCCTGGCCACGCGCGACTACGGCAATCGCACGGTGCAGGTCAGCGGACGCTCGCTCACCATCACTTCTCTCCGCATCGCCCCCGCGCCGAACAACCGCGTGCTGATCGAGGCGCTGATCGACTATCGCGGCGGACGCCTGCGCAATTACAAAGGACCGATCTTCCTCGAAGGCACGCCGCGCTTCGACGCCGCGACGCAGACCATCGTCGTCCCCGATCTCGAATACTCGCTCGATCCGAAACGCCGCGGCCTGTTCGCGCGCATCGCCGAACGTGCGGCGCACGACACGATCCGGGCCCGCCTCCGCGAGTCCGCCCGCTTCCCCCTCGCCGCCCAGATCGCCGAGGTGCGCGCCGAGCTCTCCCGCGCCCTCACCCGCCCCCTCGCCCCCGGCGTCGAGCTTCACGGCCGCGCCGACGCGATCGAGCCGCAGAGCGTGAGCGCGCGTGCGGACGTGATCGCGGTGCGGGTGGTGGCGCGGGGAGTGGCGGAGATCACGATCCGGTGAGAGTTGTGAGGCATGCACCGGACCCATTGAAAGGGTAGGGCATTCCGCTTTCGTGACACTCCTAATCCGGGTGCCTGGCGCAAGAACCGGAAGGAGAACTCATGAAAGTGGATCTGCTGCCCATTGTGATCAGCGCATGCGCACTGGTGCTGTCGCTCACGTCGACAATCTTCTCACTGAGGCAGAAGCGCGACGAGATGCTTCGCACGTGGCGTGACCAGTTGACGAAGATAGTCTCAGAGATTGTGAAGGTGGATTCAGAGATATCCTCGTCGTGGCTGGTCGATCAGAACGCGCGGGATGAGCGCCATTTTCAGAAGATGTCCGTGCTTACGCAGCAAATCACGTCGCTGGTCCGGCAGGCGGTGTTTCTGGCCGAGAAGGATCCCAGGCACGTCGCGGATGTGGAGTACGTAAGCATCGCCCGTGCGCTGGTTTACTCAGGTGATCTCGGTGGCGCAAAAGAATATTGGGAACGCGCCGTCGCGGCGTCACCCAGTGCCTACTATCGCGTGTCGAATACGCGGGCGTACGCCGACTACCTGTTCGCAAATGGCAGGCATGAACAAGCGCGGGCTCAATACCGAGCGGCATTGTCGCTGCTGGACAATACGACCGATTTCAGTCGCAACGTGAACGTCTACACCTACCAGATGTGGATGGTCAGCGAAGCCGGCAATCTGCCGGCGCCCTACAACGCCGCGAGCGAATGTTACCGGAATGCCAAGGGTTTGGCGGAGTCGATCACGTCCGCCACGACAAGAGCCAACGCTTTGCAATTACTCGAGCAATCGCGCGTCAGGTACGGCATGGAATCATTCAGTATCGACTCGTCCCGCCCTGGGCGCGGCGCGGGAGTGCCCTGACTGTTGATGCGTCCCGGCTGTATACGTAACCCCGGATATACTGTCTCCAGCGGTTCGGAGGCGAGCTATGGCGTTGGATGCCGGCATATTGGTCGACGTGCTGTTTCGCATTCTGAAGGTCGTTCCTCCGCCCGCCAGACTCCGCGAATTGGACGGCAACTGGCACTCGCGATATCAGCGCGAGGATGAACGTCTCGGCGAATGGGTAACGGATCAGACGCGGGTCGAAGTGCGATGGCCGCGGACGATCGTATTTACCAACCACAGTAATCCCGTCGGATCGCAATGGGTGGCGCGGGGAAAACTGCAGGACAATCGCGAGATCGTCGGAACCTGGCGCGAAGTGCAGCGAGGGGCCACCGCCCGAGGCACGTTTCACCTGTGGCTGGATGCGTTCGGGAAGAAGATGTATGGCCTGTGCTCCGGGCCTACACACGATCACAAGTCGATCTACGGCGGATGGCTCCTTGCCCGCGAGCGCGAGATGCTCGACACCGCGTCTGACGCGCTGTGCGAGGCTCTGCTGGTGAGCGGCCGGCGAAGACCGGCGTCGTCAAAACGTGGACATCCGACTTAGACGGCCGGCAAAGTACACTGCGCGGCGACTAAGTTCGATATTCCAGAATATCGCCCGGCTGACAGTCGAGCGCATTGCAGATCGCTTCCAGAGTCGACAGACGGATCGCCCTGGCCTTGCCGTTTTTCAACACCGAGATATTGGCCATCGTGATGCCCACCCTTTCGGCAAGCTCGGTGACGCTCATTTTCCGTTTGGCCAGCATGACGTCGATGTTGATGATGATGGCCATGGCTCTATACGGTGAAATCGTTCTCGGCCTTGATGTCCACGGCCGTTTGTAGAAGCCGCTCGAACACAGCCGACGCGGTGGCGATTACGACAAAGACGAAAATCATCACCACACCAATGGCTACGCCACCCGCAATGTCATCCTTGCCGCGCACGGCGATGAACAGGTAAGCCACTGCTGCTCCGATCATGGCCACGAGCGTGACGGCGCAGTATTTGATCGTCCGTAAAGCGCTGACGGAATTCGGCGAGAACACCTGATTTCGCCCGGCGTAGCCGAGGAACCGGAACGCTTGCGAGAGCGCGATGAAAAACGCAATCGAGGCGATGTACGCGTACGCCAGAAACGGATCTTTGAAGTAAATTTCGAAGAGCGTGGCGTGCGCGTTTCTCCCCTCCACCTGCGGTTCCCAAAGCATGAGCGCGAGAGTGCCGATGCCGATGAGCACGATCACGACCTGGAGAAAGATCGTCGCGCTTCGTTTGATCGCCGGCGGCTGGTTCATCCGCCGATCTTCGTTCCGTATTTATCGTTTGTCAATATATGTTTATCGTAAAACGTGAACTCATGGACCCGTTCCATTGGGCGAGAACACGTCCTCGATCTTCATCTCGAAAATGCGGGCAATCGAGAACGCGAGCGGGAGCGAGGGGTCGTACTTGCCCGTCTCGATGGCGTTGACGGTTTGACGGGAAACGCCGAGGCGGTCGGCGAGGTCGGCCTGGGACCAGCGCCGTTCCGCGCGTAGGACGCGCAGGCGGTTGTTCACGGCGCCGTCTCCCCGCGCATGCCGTAGCGGCGGAATCCTGTCCATTGCCCGAGCGCCCAGACCACGCTCATGACGATGAACGGATCGTCGACGTCCAGCTTCGGTGCGCCCAGGCGCTCGCAGAGACGCCAGCCGAGCATGAAGATGAACGCGGCGCCGAACGACAGCGCCAGCGCCTCGAGCTGGATCTTGCGCAGCAGCTCGTCGGCGTCGCGAAGGAAGACGATGTACGCGCGCGCCGCCAGCGCCAGGAGCGCGATCGTGGCCACCGTGAGCACCCAGCCGATTGGCACAGGCGCGACGAAATTCTTCGTCAGGAGGATGGTCGCGGCCACGAACATCGCCATCGCCCCGAGCAGCCAGCCGTTGAAAATCCTCAGGTTCCGCGCATCCCGCGGCGTGTAAAGAGAAGGGCAACTGACGTCCATACGTTTGCCTCCTAGCGTCAAGTCTACTTGACACAACGTAATGTCTAGCCGTCCGAATGTCAAGTTAACTTGATACTTAGCCATGCTCCTTACGAGCCCGGGTTGGGCAACGGTTCCCTTGATCGTGAAGGGACGAAAACCGATTACTTCATGCGGCGGCGGCATGGAGGACTGTTACGCCCACCAACTGCTGGCGCTACGGTCGCGTGCGTCGACACCTCGTGCCCGGCGGGTGGTCTGGCATTGAGCGCGATTCGCGGGTGCTAATCGCCGCGGATGTGCTCGAAGAATGCGTCGCTCGCGACCGGGCGGCCGAGGAAGCGTTCCACCAGGTCGCGGGCGGGTTCCTCGCTGCCGCGGCTGAGGATCATTTCGCGGAAGCGGCGGCCGGTGTCGGTGTTCATCAGGTCCGCGCCGAAGGCGGAGACGAGGTCGAGGGCGATTACTTTCGCCCACATGTAGCCGTAGTAGCCGGCCGCGTAACCGGAGGCGATGTGCTCGAACGTGCCGGGGAATTGCGTGCCGTCGACGTAGCCCATCGGCGTCGCGCCTTCCATCGACGACCAGACGTCCAGCGAGCGGCCCGGCTCCTCGCTGGACAGGGCCATGTCGAATGACGCGTACAGGAGCTGGCGGCCGTAGTCGATGCCCGCGCCGAATTTCTTCGCCGCATTGAGCCGCTCGACCAGCGAGTGGTCGATGGACGGGCAATCGCTGCAATGATTCTGCAGCAGGGACAGCGATTCCATGCGGCTGGCCCACTCCTCGTACATCTGCGAAGGCGCTTCCACGAAATCGCGCTGGACGCTCGTGCCCGCGTGCGCGAGGTAATGCGTATTCGACAGCACGCCGTGCAATACGTGTCCGAATTCGTGCAGCAGCGTTTCCAGTTCGTCGTGCGTGAGTCCGGTGCGATTGAAATTCGTCACCAGCACGCTGATCGGCGAGCGCCCGTTGCGACGGCTCACGCCCCGCACCGGCCACGCCGCGGCGTGCTTGTATTTCCCCTCGCGCGGATAGAGGTCGAGGTAAATCCCGCCGATGTGTGAGCCTCCCTCGGCATCCAGCACATCGAGATAAATCACGTCCTCGTGCCACGCCGGCACGTCATTGCGCTCGAATCGCAGTCCATAAAGACGCTCGCTGATGTCCAGCATCCAGCGCACGGTCGGCTCGGTCGGAAAGAATTTGCGCAATTCCTCCTGATCGATCGCATAACGGCGTTCGCGCAGGCGCTCGCGGTAATACGAGACGTCCCAGCGATTGATGCGCGTTTCCTCGACCGGCGTACCGAGCATTTCCGCTTTGATCCCGGCGAGCTGCGACAGGTCGCGCAATTCCGCTTCCGTGACCACATTGCGCACTTCGTCGAGAAACTGCCGGACTTGGCCGGGATTTTCGGCCATGCGTCGCTTGGTCACGTAGTGCGCGTAGCTCGGGACCTCGTACAGATCCGCGATTTCCTTGCGCAGCGTCACGATCTCGTCCATGACGTCGAGATTGCGCGCCGTGCCGCGCGTGGTATTGGCGTGCCAGTAGCGGCGCCGCGACTCCTCGTCCTGGGCGTTCATCAGGAACGGGACGTAATCGGGATAATCGAATCCCACGACGACGTTCCCCTCTTCATCGCGCGGCACCCGCTCCAGCCACGACTGCGGCAATCCCCTGCACTCCTCGGGCGTGAACGTCAGTCGCGTGGCGTTCTCGCGAATGTTCTTCGCGAACTCCTGCCCGAGCTCCGTCAGCCGCTCGCTGATCTCCTTGAAGCGATTGCGCTTCTCCTCGGGCAGCGAAACGCCGCTGTCCTCGAATGCCTCGAGCAGATGCTTGCGCATCTCGCGCGCGGCGATCGAATGCGGCGCGACGCGCTGCACGCGCTCGTAGAAATGCTCGTTCTGAAAGACTTCGGTGAGGAAGCTCGACTCCTGAATGAGCGCCAGGTCGGATGCGTCGCGAACCGATGCGTCGGGATGTACGCTGTTGAGGAGCGAGATCGGGCCGAAGACGTCCTCGAGGACCGTGGCCGTGTCGTCCCAGACGTCGAGGACGTTCTCGACGCTGACCTGATCGAGCGGGACGGCTTCGATGCGGACCAGCAGTTCGCGCGCGGTGGCGAGCGCCTGCTCGCACCGGCTGCTGACTTCGGCGGAATCCAGGATCGGGATCGTGGGGCGGTCTGCGGACTGCGGCCGCGGGAGCGTTTCGATGGTCATGACTTCAACGAGGGCGCGCGCATTCTATGCGAAACTCCGGGATAGCAAATTGCGTACTTAGGGATATGCGCAAAGCGACGCTCCTGTCCGTTATCTGTCTTCTCACCGCCCTCCCCGTATTCGCCGCCAAGCCTGCCGAGTATGCCGCCGAGGGGCAGTCGCTCATCGAACGCGGTGAGTTCGAGAAAGCGTCG
The DNA here is from genome assembly GCA_035526885.1 of Thermoanaerobaculia bacterium. GTDB lineage: Bacteria > Acidobacteriota > Thermoanaerobaculia > Gp7-AA8 > Gp7-AA8 > QHVT01. Next base: position 14,574 of record DATLBM010000563.1, read on the forward strand.
GAGGTGCTCGAGAAGGCCGTCGCCGCCGAGCCGAACAACGCGCAGTACCACTATCTCCTCGGCGCCGCGTACGGGGAGATGGCCCAGCGCGCGAGCACGATGGCCAAAATGTCGCTGGCCAAGAAAACGCGCGCGGAGCTCGAGCGCACCGTCGCGCTGAACCCTCGCCATACCGAGGCGCGCTTCGGCTTGATCAGCTACTACCTGGCGGCGCCGGGATTCCTCGGCGGCGGAGAAGACAAAGCCGTGGCCCAGGCCAACGCCATCAAGGCCTACGACGCCATCGACGGCCATCGCGCACACGCCCGCATCTACACGCATCAGAAGAAGTCCGATCTGGCGCTGAAAGAGCTCGTGACCGGCGTCCGCGAAAACCCGAAGAACCCGAAAGCGCACTACGCCCTCGGCAACTACTACCTGAACGAGAAAAAGTGGCCGGAGTCGCTGCACGAGTACGACATGGCCCTGCAGCTCGATCCCGCGTTCATGCCCGCGTACCTGCGCATCGGCCAGCTCGCGGCGCGGTCGGAGTCGAACTACGCGCGCGGCGAGGAAGCGCTGCGCAAGTACCTGGCGTACAAGCCCACCCTCAACGAGCCGGGACACGGATCGACGTGGTATGCGATCGGGCTCATTCAGGAAAAGCAGGGACGCAAAGCCGACGCGAAGACCAGCTTCACGAACGCGCTGAAGATCCTGCCCGGCGACAAGACGGTCATCGAAGCGCTGAAACGCGTGTCGTCGTGAGCAGCGGATACGGATTCACGGGCGATCCCTTCCACCACTCTTTCGTCGGCGGCAGGTCTTCGATCGCAAAGTGCAGATGCGGCGTTCCCGGCGGCGCGTTGCCGGTCGTGCCGACGTAGCCGAGGACGGTGCCCTGGCGCACGGCCAGACCTTCGGCGAGGCCGTTCGCGTACGAGTCGAGGTGCGCGTAGTAGTAGACGCGGCGCTCGTCGCGATCGAATTCATAGATGGTGATGCCGCCGGCCTTGCTCGAGAAGAGCTTGCGGACCGTGCCGTCGACCGCGGCCACGACGGGCGTGCCGCGCGGCGCGAGGATGTCGATGGCGGCGTGTGTGCGTCCGCCGCTGCGCGGCTGCGCGTAGTCGTCGTGCAGGTCGGAGGCTTCGACGCCAACGACGGGGATCAGCAGGTCGCCGAATGCAGCGGGCTTCAGCGCGCCGGCCGGACCGACCGAGGCCGGCGGCTCCACCGGTGCAGTCGGTGCCGCTACCGCGCTCCAGATGACGAGCACCGCGCCGCCGAGAAGCCAACCGCAAAGCAGCACTCGAAATGTACGCATGCGTTCGATAATGAACGGAACGTGCCCGAACTTCCCGATGTGACGATTTATCTCGAGGCGCTGCAGTCGCGTCTGCTGGGCCGCACTCTGAACAAGGTCCGGCTCGCCAGCCCATTCGTCCTGCGCACGGTCGAGCCTTCGCCGCGCGAGCTCGAAGGAAAACCGGTCATCGAGCTGCGCCGCCTCGGCAAGCGCATCGTCCTCGGATTCGACGGCGAGCTCTTTCTGGTCATCCATCTGATGATCGCCGGCCGCTTCAAATGGCTGGCGCCGGGCGCGAAAGTACCGGGCAAGCTCGGTCTCGCGGCCTTCGACTTCGACGACGGAACGCTCCTGCTGACCGAGGCGGGATCGAAGCGGCGGGCGTCGATCCACATCGTGCGCGGCGAGGCAGCGCTCGAAGAGCACGATCGCAAGGGACTGGAGCCGCTCACGATGTCGCTCGATGAGTTTCGCGGCGCGCTCACTCGCGAGCGGCACACGCTCAAGCGTACGCTCACCGATCCGCACACCTTCAGCGGCATCGGCAACGCGTATTCGGATGAGATTCTCCATCGCGCGCGACTCTCGCCCGTGCAGATGTCGACGAACCTTTCGGCGGATGAGATCGAGCGCCTCTTTCATTCGACGCAGACGGTGCTGAACGAATGGATCGAGCGGCTGCGCAAGGAAGCCGGCCAGAAGTTTCCGGAGAAGGTCACCGCGTTTCGTCCGGAGATGGCCGTGCACGGCCGCTTCAATCTCCCCTGCCCCGATTGCGGCGCGCCGGTGCAGCGGATCGTGTACGCGGAGAACGAGACGAACTACTGCGCCCGCTGCCAGACCGGCGGCCGGCTGCTCGCGGATCGTTCGCTCTCGCGGCTGCTGAATGTGGACTGGCCGAAGTCGATCGACGAGCTGTAGCTCGTCGGTCGACGTTGCCATGTTGCCGGTTGCCGGTTCAAGGTACTTTTTCGCGAGACGCACCGGCAACCGCAACGCTGCTATGTTGCCGGTTACTGGTTCAAGCTTCCTCGCGAGAACGCGCCGGCAACCAGCAACCGGCAACCGGCAACACTCTCTAACGTTTTCCAAAAGCACGCGTCTATCCAACAGACGACATGCTCCAAGCGGTCATGACCACCAGCATGCCTACAGCCGCCAGGGCCGACAACGCCGAGGACCGGCTGCTCGCTTCGCGCTGCGCCGCGGGCGACACGTTGATCTTTGAAGAGATTTACCGGCGCTACGGTGACCGGATGAAGTCCATCGCCTGGAATCACCTCGGCAGCATCGCCGACGCGGAAGATGCCGTTCAGGAGACTTTCCTGAAAATCCATCGCGCCGCGTCGACGTACACCGGCGAGGCTTCCTTCTCGACGTGGCTATTCCGGATCCTCGTCAACACCTGCTACGACGCGCTGCGCAAGCGCAAACGCAGAATCGAAGAGGCGCCGATCGACGACACGCTGGAGCGCAGCGCGCCGAACGTCGACGACGCCAAGCGCATGACGTTGAAGAAGCTCCTCGACGAGTTGCCCGAGCAGCGCCGCAGCGTCTTCACCCTCTTCGAGATCGAAGGGCTCTCGCACGCCGAGATCGGCGAGGTCCTGGGGATCTCCGAAGGCAACTCGAAGTGGCTTTTGTTTGCAACGAAGAAAGACCTCCAACAGAAGTGGCGAACGCAATGACCATCAACTGCTCCCAGATCGACGACCTGCTCTTCGACGGCTCCCCGCTGGCGATGGAGACCGCGGCGCGGCACGCCGCCGAGTGCCCGGCGTGCGCCGAAACGCTCGCCGCGTGGAACGACATCTCCAACACGGCGCAGTCCATGCGCACGGCCTGGGAAAACGAAACGCTCTGGCCTCGCATCGAGCGATCGCTGCGCGCGGAGCGGAAGCGCATGCCGCGCATGCTGTGGCAGATCGCCGCGGCCGTGCTGATCACCATCGGCCTCGGATCCACTCTCTTCTACACGGTGCGCTCGCAGGCGCGCGACGCGAAGTTCGACGAATCGATCCTGCGCATCAGCGCGATGGATGAAGTCGAGAAAGCGGAGCGCGCGCACGTGAAAGCCATCGAGACGATGGAGCGCGTCGCGGAGTCGCGTCTCGAGGATCCGCAGACGCCGCTCATGATCGCCTACAAAGAAAAACTGATGCTCCTCGATGACGCCATCGCGGACTGCCAGGCCAACATCGACCGCAATCGACAGAACGCGCACCTCCGCAGGCAACTGCTGGCCATGTATTCGGAAAAACAGCAGACCTTGCAGGACGTGCTGCGGGAGGAATCGAATGTCCAGACTCCGTAACCTCGCCGCGCTATTCATCGCGCTGGCGGCCTTCTCCGCTTTCGCGAACAACGACGACGACCGCTTCGAGCTGAAGTACGGCAAGAACCTGCCGTTCCACGGCGGCCGCGTGACCATCGACCACTCCTTCGGCGCGCTGGTGGTCCGCACGCACAACGGCAGCGACGTGCAGGTCCGCGCCACCATCCGCTCCTCCGACGAAGACCTCGGCAAACAGATCCGCATCGTCACCAGCGAGGCGGGCGGCGTGAGCATCAAGACCGAGTATCCACAGGTGAGAAGCTTTCACGGACATCTGTCGTACTCCGTCGACATGACGGTCACCGTTCCGGCGAATGCGCCCGTCACCGCGCGCAATCGCTTCGGCAGCACCGACGTGCAGGGACTGGCGGCCGGGAGCATCCTCGAGAACAAGCAGGGCTCGATCACGGCGGAAGACTTGCGCGGGGCGCAGTCGATCTCGAACACGTTCGGCGCGATCGACGTGAAGGACGTGCGCGGTCCGCTGACCGTCGCCAATCAGAACGGCAGCATTTCCGTGCGCAAGGTCGAAGGCACGCTCACCGCCACCAATCGCTTCGGCGGCATCGACGTGGCCGACATTCGCGACGCGGCGACGATCGTCAACGCCAACGGCCACGTCGAGGCGATGGACATCGGCTCGGCACTGAAGATCACCAACGCATTCGGCAACGTGATTGCCTCGACGATCGGCGGCGCCGCGGATCTCACGGCCGCGAACGGACGCATCGAAGTGTCCAACGTGACTGGTTCGGCGACGCTGCGCGCGACGTTCGGCAGCATCAACGCGACGGCCATTCGCGGCACGCTCTCCGTCGACGCCGAGAACTCGAAGGTCGACGCCTCGGGCATCAACGGCGCGGCGACGATCGACACGTCATTCGGAGCCGTGACGCTGAAGGACGTCTCGGGCGCGGCCACGATCAAGAGCAACAACGGGAACATCAAGGTGAGCGACGTGGGCGGACCGCTGACCGCGGAGACGCAGTTCGGCACGGTGCAGGCGGAGCGCATCCGCAACAACGCCACGGTGACGACCAGCAACGGGCGCGCGACCCTCAACGACATCACCGGCAACGTGAAGGTGAAGGGCTCGTTCGGACCGGTCTTCGTCACGAACGCGTCCGGCGCGGTGGCGGTGGCGAACGACAACGGCGCGATCTCGGTGGAAGGACTGCGCGGCGGCGGATGCCAGCCGGTCTCGCTCTCGACGACGTTCAGCTCGATCAAGATCGCGCTGCCCGGCAACGCCAGCTATGCGGTGAATGCGCGAACGTCGTTCGGCCGCATCCACACGGACTTCCCCATCACGACCACGACCATCAGCGATCAGTCGCTCCAGGGCAGCATCGGCCGCGGCGGCTGCAAGCTGGAGATCGTGAACTCGAACGGCAGCATCACCATCGAGAAGGAGTAGCCGGCGGAACCCGTCCCTCTCCGTCCGTCTATGCCGGACGGAGGGGACGCCATGAAAACCTTTGCCAGCGCTTTTTTGTTGTCGTGCCTGATGTTCGGCTGCGCGAGCGCGCGCGACACGAGCCGCGCGGAATCGCTGCTGTTTCTGCCGCAACAGCGCGAGATCGTACTGCCGCTCCGGTCGGCCGAACAGCCGGCGGCATCCATCGCCGCGACGTGCGACCGCGGCTCGGGCGCGCGCTGCAGTCACGTCAGCGTCCGCCTCGACACCGTGCTCACCGCTGCGACGGCAACGGTCCCCGAGCGGAACCGCATCATCGCGCTCCTCGTCGGCTTGTCGGACTACAACTGCGCGGCGTTCACCGCGCACGCGTTCGGCCGCAAGGCCCAGCTGCAGACCGCCAACACCATTCTGAACGGCGTCAGCAACGCGCTCGCCGCGAAGTCCGAGAAACACTCGTCGCTCGTGGACATGCTCAATCTCGCGAACAAAACCACGGACGGCGTTTTCGCGCATCCATCCCAGCTCGGATCGGCGGAGTCCGCGGTGGAGATCGCGATCTGCGACAAGCGGAAAGAGCTGCGCGAGCAATTCGGCCGGCACGCTCTCGAGCAGGAGGAATCGTATCCGCTCCTCGATGCGCTGGCGGAATTCACCGCCTACGACGAAACCTGCTCGTTGCAGCGCGGCAAAGAGCTCGCGCTGCAAGCCGCCGCCCGCACCGCCCGCGAAGAAGCGGAGCGCGTCCTGAAGGCACTCTCGCAGCCGGCGGCCGCGGCGCCGCCGCCCCCGCTGCAACAAGCGCAGCGCTTGCCCGGTCAGTGAGAAACCCAGGTGTCGCGTCAGCCGTGACGCGACACTAGAACGTTCTGCGATACGTGAAGATGAACGCGCGCGGCGCGCAATTCTCGATGGGCGGCGAGAACTTCGCCGCCCGGATTTCTTTCTCGGTCAGCGGACCCAGGGACGGATCGCCGGTGTTGTTGGAGATGACTTTCGTGGACGTGACGATGCCTTTCGCGTTGACGTTTGCCTCGACGACCACCAGGCCGTGCGCGCCGCGCTCGGAGAATCCCAGCGGCGGCGCATCGAGGAACGCGTAATCGGAATCGGGCGGACATCCGCCGCGCGGCCGCGGCGCGAGGTTGCCCCGGGTGACATAACGCGTGGCCACCCATCCCGTCTCACCCGATGCCAGGCGCACTCTCATCCACCCATCCTGTTCGCGCAGAACGGACAGCGTCTCGCGATACTTCACCTGCGTCACGATAACCGCGTCCATGGCCGCTTCAGCGCGTACGTTCAACACCGACGCGGTGACGCGTACCGTTCCGGTGACCGGCTCGTCGGCCGCGGGCGCAGTCGCCACCGGCGCCGGGGCGGGCGGAGGGGCGGGCGACGTGGAGCACGCGATCAGCAGCAGAACCGGGAGCAGGCGGCGCATGGGCGGCGGATCATACAGCGGTGCACTTCGATCGATCAGCCGATGCCGCGCTCGCACACACTCAATCCGTGATCGGATCGAATCCCGGCACACCCGCGTAAGCGTGAATGGCCCGGTCGGTCGTGACGAGCCTCCGCCTCTCCACCAACGACTGCGCGATCAGGATTCGATCGAAAGGATCGTCGTGATGGCGCGGCAGCGACTGGAGCGCGAGCGTGTGCCGAAACTGAACGGGAAGCTCGCTGAAACCGTCGCTGGCGATCGACGACAGTAGTTCTTCGACGTCGACGTCCACGCGTCCCAGCCCGCGCTTGATCATGATTTCCCAAAGCGAGGCCGCGCTGACTGCGACGTCGTTATCGGAAGAGCTCAGCGTCGCGGCCAAACGTTTCGGCAGCCGGCGACCGCCCATCAACCACCACAGGAGGATGTGTGTGTCGAGCAGAAGACGCATTACTCGTCGCCGTCGAAAAGATGCTCGGGAAGCGGCGCATCGAAATCGGCGCCGACGCGGATACGACCGCGCATTCGCCCGGGCTTTCGCTCGACGGCGGGCGCGCGGTACGGAACCAACCGGGCCGCCGGACGGCCGCCGCGGGCAATGATGATCTCTTCCCCCGCCTCGGCACGATCCACGAGTTGCGAGAGGCGCGTCTTCGCCTCGTAGATGTTGACCTGCTCGCTCACGACTTGACCAACCTGGACCAGGTTAGCACTATTCCGAACAGGCCCCCTCACGCCGTCCCCGTGACCGGCGGCGGATCATACACTCCGCCCCACCGCCGGCACGATGATGCGTAATTCGTCCATGAGTCGCGCAAATTGGTCGGGATAGAGCGACTGCGGCCCGTCGCACACCGCTTTTTCCGGATCGTGATGTACTTCGATCAATAGGCCGTCGCCGCCGGCGGCCACAATGGCGCGCGCGAGCGGCATGACCTTGTCGCGGCGTCCCGTCGCGTGCGACGGATCTCCCACAATGGGCAGGTGCGAGAGTTTATCGATGACGGGGATCGCCGAAATGTCGAACGTATTGCGCGTGGCCGTTTCGAACGTGCGGATGCCGCGCTCGCACAGGATGATGTCGTAATTGCCGCCGGCCATGATGTATTCGGCGGCCAGCAGCCATTCCTGAATGGTCGCGGACATGCCGCGCTTGAGCAGGATCGGCGTGCGGATCTGTCCAAGTGCGCTCAATAGATTGAAATTCTGCATGTTGCGCGCGCCGACCTGCAGGATGTCCACGTAATCGAGCATTTTCTCGATCTGGCTGATCTCCATGACCTCCGAGACCGTGGCCATGTCGAATTCGTCGCCCGCGGCGCGGAGCAGCTTCAATCCCTCCACGCCCATGCCCTGAAACGCATAAGGCGACGTGCGCGGCTTGTACGCGCCGCCGCGCAGCACGCGCGCGCCCGAGCGGGCCACGCGGCGCGCCGTCTCGAACATCTGCGTTTCGTTCTCGATCGTGCACGGGCCGGCCATGACCACGACCCGGTCGCCGCCGATCTCCACGCCCCGCGCCTTCACAATGGTCTTGTGCGGGCGGAAGGTGCGGCTGGTGAGCTTGTAAGGCTCGCTGACGCGCACCACTTCCTGCACGGAATCGAACAACTCGAATTCGCGCGGATCGATGGTGTCGACGCGGCCGACCACGCCCAGCACGGTCTGGTCGGCGCCGGTGGAGCGGTGCACGTCGAATCCGCGCGTAATGAGCTCCGCGACGACGTGCTCGATGTGCGGATCGGGGGCGTGCTTCTGCATCACGATGATCATGAGTGACTCCCTTGCGCGGCGCTTTCACGCTCCACGCGTCTCGATTCGTCGATGATTCTTTCGAAGAGTCTTCTTACGGCTTCGCCGTGCAGTGGACCGCCGGAAGCGGTCTCCACGTGCTCGAGCACTTGCTTCTCGCGCTCCGGCGCGTAAATCGGCAGCGAGAGCAGTCCCTTGATCTCGCCGATCTCGACCGCGTATTTCGCGCGTTGATTGAGGAGCTTGACCAGCACGTCGTCGACGCGGTCGATGGCGTCGCGGAGGCGCGTCAGTTCGGTTTCGGCATCGATTTCGTTCATCAACAAAAAACCTCTTCCCGTCGCGGGAAGAGGTGTCGATGTGTGCCGGTCGTTTGGCGCCCCTTCTCGCGTCGGGGCGGACAATGCCCCGTGCTATGCGTAATAGCGGTAATACGACGCGGAGGAGCGCGGAGCGGTCATTGAGGCGGACAGGGTAGCAGGCCCCGCGCCGCGCTGGCAAGAGCGGTAAACTGCGCGCCCATGCCTCCGGCTTCCCATCGCTGCGCCGTGCATTTCGAGCGACACGCGTTCGCGCGCTGCATGACCTGCGGAAAGATGCTCTGTCAGGAGTGCGCCACGCAGTGGGACGGCATCTGGCATTGTGCCGCGTGCCTGGGCGTGAAACGGGGAGCGAAGGTCGAGCGCTCGCCGGTCTTCTCCTGGCTCGGCGTGCTGTTCCTCTCCGCGGTCCTGCTGTACACGGGAGCGCGGCTGATGGTGTGGACCGCGGCCGTCATCGCGAGTTTCTTTTGATCCGCTCGCCGCTCTCCATCACCTCGGTTCTCGACGAAGCGACGGAAGCCGTCTCGCTGACCGCCGCGCCGTGGGCGGGCCTGCTCGTCGTCACCGCACTCCCCTATCGATTTCTGCAGGCCGTGTTTCTCGATCAACTGATCGAAGTCGGCGCCAAGGCATCGAGCTACGGACATCTCCTCGGCGGCACCGCCAATCTGATCGTCCTCTCGCTGCTGGTCTCGCTGTGGGGCCGCGCCGTCTACGCCCGCGCGTGCCGCCTCGCGCTCGGACGCCGCATGACGCCCGGACGCGATACGTGGCGCGTCCCAGCCGCGGCAATGGTCAGCTATGTTCTGACCTCGTCGTTGATCCTCTTCCTCGGCTACGTCAGCGTTTTCACCTGCGTCGGCGTGTTCGTCGCGGCGATCTTCTCCGGCCTGGCCATCGGAACGATGGAATTGAATGATCGCGTGAGCATCGCCCAACCGTTCCGATGGATCGCGCGGCACTCGCGCGTGCCGATGCAGCTCGCGCTGGTCTTCGTCTTTTTCTGCGCGCTGATCGTGGCGCTGGTGAATCTCGCCGCCGCATTCGGACTGGTGGTCTGGGCGGTCAGCGGCATCGGCGGATTCGACGCGCCGCACTGGAACCTGCTCTTCGCCGGCGGCAACCGCCGCTTCATTCTGATGTTGATCGCCGGCGCGTTCGTCGCCGTCGAACCGTTCTGGATCGCCGCGAACGTGGTGTTCGTGCGCAAGGCCGGCGCGGAAGAACGCGGCGACGACCTGCGCGCCTGGTTCGACGAGTTGAGGAGCGCCGCGCTATGACGCTGTCGCTCCGCCTGCACGCCCGAGGGGACGACCGGAGGCCACCGGCGGGCCGGCGCGGCCGGCAGCGCTCGTTGGCCCAGCCTGGACGCACGCCTGTCGCCCAAAGTGCGGCTCTCGTGACCGCACGTGCATCGTCAGCGCTGCCGGCCGTGCCGGCCCGCCGGAGGCCTCTCGTCGTTCTCGGGCGGATGGTCGCAGCGACAGCGTCATAGCGCGGCGCTCCTCAACTCGTCGAACCAGGCGCGCAGGTCGTCGCCGCGTTCTTCCGCGCCG
>DATLBM010000564.1:0-21107 GCA_035526885.1 Thermoanaerobaculia bacterium
GTCGATGTCCACCGTGGCGCGCACGAATCCGTGGACCGCCATGGCCAGCCCGCCGCAAAGCGCGTATTCGAGGCGACGCTCATTCAGCGCCGCCACGATCGCGACGAGCTCCTCGTACAGATCGAGCACGGCGGGATTTTACGCGCCGAGGAGCTCGCGCAGCGCCGCGGGCGCGACCGCGAGGGCCTCGTTCAGCTTGTCTGCGTCCTTGCCGCCGGCCTGTGCGAGATCGGGTTTTCCGCCGCCTTTGCCGCCGACGATCGGCGCGAGCTTGCCGATCAGCGTGTTGGCTTGCACGCGATCCAGCAGGTCGCGAGTGACGGCGGTCAGCAGCGTGACTTTGCCGTCCGTGGCGGAGCCGAGGACCACGACGCCGCTCTTGATCTTCGAGCGCAGCTCGTCGGCGTAGTTGCGGAGATCGCCGCCGCTGAGGTCATCGACGCGCCTGGCGATCAGCTTCACGCCGTCGACGTCCTGCGATTCATCGGCAGAAGCAGACGAACCGCCGCCGGTGGCCACGCGCATGCGCAGCTGCTTCAACTCTTTCTCGAGCTGCTTCTGTTTGTCCTGCAGCGAGCGGACGTAGTTCGGGATCTCGTCCAGCGGCACGTTCGCCTGCGAGGCGACGGTGTGTGCCGTGTCGTCGAGTTTCTGGAAGAGGGCGAGCGCGCCGCGGCCGGTGACCGCTTCCATGCGGCGCACGCCCGCCGCGAGCGAGCGGTCGGAGGTGATCTTGAAGATGCCGATGTCGCCGGTGCGATTGACGTGGCAGCCGCCGCAGAACTCGCGCGAGTAATCGCCCGCCGCCACGATGCGCACCTGCTCGCCGTACTTTTCGCCGAACATCGCCACGGCGCCGCTTTTCTTCGCCTCGTCGATGTGCATCACGGTCTTCATCACTTCGAGATTCGCGCGCACGCGATCGTTGACCGCGTCTTCGATCGCGCGGAGCTGCTCGGCCGTGAGCGGCGCGTGATGCGTGTAGTCGAAGCGCAGGCGGTCCGGCGCGACGAGCGAGCCGGCCTGCTGCACGGTCGGCCCCAGGATGTCCTTGAGCGCCTTGTGCAGCAGGTGCGTGGCCGTGTGGTTGGAAGTCGTGTCGAGCCGCGTCGGCGCGGGCACGGAGGCGCGCAGCTGCGTGGCAGTGCCGAGCGAGCCTTCGTCGACGCGCACGCGCGACACGATCACGTCGCCGAACTTCTGCGTGTCGAGAACGGTGGCGCGGCCGCCTTCCCAGACGAGCGTGCCCGTGTCGCCGATCTGCCCGCCCGATTCCGCGTAAAACGGCGTGGGGTTGATGACGACGTCGCCTTCGCTGCCGTGATGCAGGGCATCGCGACGGTCGCCGTCGATGACGATCGCTTCGACGCCCGCGGGAACATCGGCGTACTGCTCGTAGCCGACGAATTGCACGGCAGGCACGTCGGCAAAGGTCTGGGCATTCCCGCTGATGCCGAACTTCGACGCGGCCTTCGCCTTCGCCCGCGCCAGGGCCATGTTCTCCTCGTAGCCGGCGCGATCGAGCGTGACGCCTTCCTCCTCCGCCATCTCCCCGATCAGATCGATGGGGATGCCGTAGGTGTCGTAGAGGCGAAACACTTCCGCGCCGCCGAGGGTGGTCTCGCCGCGGTGGCGGACATCGTCAAGTACTTGACCAATGCGCTCCATGCCCGTGGTGAGCGTGCGGGAGAAGCGCTCCTCCTCCGACTCCAGCGTCTTGAGCACGGCCTCGCGACGGTCGCGCAGATCGGGATAGGCCTCGCCCATCGCCGCGATCACGGAGTCGACGAGCTGCGTGAGCAGCACCGCGTTGGGAAGTTTGCGGCCGAAGCGGATGGCGCGGCGGATGATGCGTCGCAGCACGTAGCCGCGGCCTTCGTTCGACGGGATGACGCCATCGACGATGAGGAACGTCGACGCGCGCGCGTGATCGGCGAGCACACGCACCGCCGTGTCGAGATCGCTCTCCATGTCGCCGCCGTAGCGATGGCCGGAAATCTCTTCGATCTTTTTGATGATGGGCGTGAAGACGTCCGTGTCGTAGTTGGTGCCCGCTTTCTGCAGCACCAGCGAGATGCGCTCGAGGCCCATGCCAGTGTCCACCGACGGCGCGGGCAGCGGGTTGAGCACGCCGTTCTCGTCGCGGTCGTACTGCATGAACACGAGGTTCCAGACTTCCATCGTGTCGTCGCCGGGCCCGTTCACGAGCTCGGGGACGTTCTTCGACAGGTCGTCGCCGCGGAAGTAGTGGATCTCCGAGCACGGTCCGCACGGACCGGTGTCGCCCATCTGCCAGAAGTTGTCCTTCTTGCCGAAGCGCAGGACGCGCTCGGGCCGCGCGCCCGCTTTTACCCACAGCTCCGCCGCTTCGTCGTCGGCCGGCACTTTGTCGTCGCCTTCGAAGACGGAGAACCAGAGGCGTTCCCGATCGAGGCCGTAAACGTCGACGAGCAGTTCCCACGCGAAGCGGATCGCGTCTTCCTTGAAGTAGTCGCCGAACGAGAAGTTGCCGAGCATTTCGAAGAACGTGTGATGGCGCGCGGTGCGGCCGACGTTCTCGAGGTCGTTGTGCTTGCCGCCGGCACGAACGCATTTCTGCGAGGTCGTGGCGCGCGCGTAGTCGCGCTGCTCGCGGCCGAGGAAGGTGTCCTTGAACTGATTCATCCCGGCGTTGGTGAAGAGCAGCGTGGGATCGCCGGCCGGCACCAGCGACGAGCTGGTCACGCGGCGATGGCCGTTCTTCTCGAAATACGCGAGGAATGCTTCACGAATCTGGCTGGTGGTCAGCAAAGAGAAACTCCTTAGGGTAGTTGGTAACGCGACGCGCGGAAGGTTGTTCCCGATAATCGGTTGCCGGTTGCCGTGTTGCCGGTTGCCGGTGCTGTGTTGCTGGCGATGTCTGGCCCCGGGAACCGGGAACATCGCAACCCGGCAAGGTCAATGCGCAGCCACGGCCGACATCAACTTTTTTCCCACATCCGTGTTGTCCTGGAATCCGGCGAAGACCGCGGAGCCGGGACCGTACGCGAAGACGGGAACCGCCGTGGCGGTGTGATCGCCGGCCGACCACTCCAGGCGCCACCTGGACAGCGTCTTCGTTTCGGAGATGCGCAGGCCGCCGGTCTCGTGATCGCTCGTGACGATGACCAGCGTGTCGCCGCGCTGTTTCGCGAAGTCGAGCGCCACGCCCACGGCCGTGTCGAACGACACCAGCGCCTTGCGCAGATCGAGCTGATTGTTCTGATGACTGCACGAGTCGCTGCCCTCGTGCTCGATGACGAGAAAGAATCCGTCGGGATCATCCTTCAAATGCTCGATCGCCCATTTCGCCAGCACGGGCAGCGGCGCCTCGGGCACATCCAGATTGCGCTGCTGATACGGAAAGTACGCGAGCAGCTTGTTCCCCTTCGCGGCGTCGAGCTGTGCCCGCGTGTTGACGATCGTGAAACCCTGCTCGGCAGCGATCTTCATCTGATCCGGCGAAACCTCGTTCGAGAAATCCTCGAGGCCCGTGCCGGCGATGACGTCCACGCCGCTGCGCAGCATCTGCACGTCGATGCCGGCATCGTGGCGATGCTTCGCGTGCGCGGCGAAAGCGGCCGGCGTGGCATCCCAGAAATTCGAGGTCGTGACCAGGCCCGTGGCCTTGCCGCGCTTCTCCGCTTCCTCGAGCACCGTCGGATACGGCGCCAGCGTTTTCGGATCGACGCTCAGCATCTCGTAGTTCGTCTTGCGTGCCGTGGCGAAAGCCGTGGCCGCTGCGGCGGAGTCCGTGACCGCGCGATCGGCGCAGCTCGTGGTGTGCAGGCCGATGACGGGCATCGTGCCGGTACGAAAGTCCGCGCCGCGGAGATTGGCCATGGCGGTGAAATGCGCGGGACCGGCGCCGTCGGCGATGAGCAGGATGACGTTCTTCGGAGCTGTGGATGCCGTGGCGGCGAGGATGAGAGTGGCGAGGATCATGATTTTTCCGCGTTCCGGACAGCGTCGCGGACGACCTGCCAGACGAGCGCGGAATCATAGCCTTGCGCGATCAGCCAGGAAGCCAATTTCGCGTGCATTTCCTCGGAAGTGCGCTCGCGGCGCAGCAGCACGCGAAGCCGGCGCGCGCAGAGCTCGCGGAGCGCCTCGCCTTCCCTCTCGGCGTCGACGTTCTCCGCGATCGCACGCGCCGCCGCGTCCTCGCTCACGCCCGCGGACTGCAGCTCGCGGCGGATGCGCAGCTGCCCCACGCGTTTGTTCGCGCGCGTCCGCACGAAAGCGCCGGCGAAGCGCTGGTCGTCGAGCCACTTCTCGCTATGCAGGCGCGCGATGGCGGCGTCGATGTCGTCCTTCTCGAACTTTTTCGCGCGCAGCTTGCGGCGCAGCTCCGCCTCGCTGTTGAAGCGATAGTGAAGGATGCGCAGCGCCGCCGTGTAGCAGTCGATCATCGCACTGCCACCGGCTCCCCCACCTCGGACGTCCACCAGTAGTCGCCCGACAACCCGAGAAAGAGACGGCGGGCGCCGGTGGCGGTGATGAATTGACCGCGCAGGTCGCGCGGCACGACGAGCGTGAAGACGCCGTCCGAAGCGGTGGTGGGGCCGAGGAACGTGTCCGCCTGGCGATCCGCGGTGGCGAAGAGCTCGATCGACCACGTGCCCCAGTGATCGCGCTCGTCAAAGTAGGTCCCGCGAATCGTGGTCGTGGCCGTCGCCTCGTCGTAAAACGCGCTGGTGACGCGCGGCGGCGGGATGTACGCGGCGAACGTGTCGTAGTCGTCGTAGCGATCGCCGTCGGGGCCATCGAGGCCGCGATCGATGGCGGAGATGCCGTTGCCGGAGATCGCATTCTCGGTGAGCTCGAACTTGGCCAGACTCCGCGTCACCGCGATGCCAAAGTGCGCGTTCCCGCCGATGCGGTTGCGGGCGACGCGGGAGCCCACGCCCGTCACGAAAACGCCGCTGGCACCGTTGTCCGTGATGGTGTTGTCCTCGATCAGCGCGTACGGACCGAGCGCGAACACGCCGCTCCGTCCGTTCGCGCGCAGGACGCTGCGGCGCACCGTCATCGCGGACGACGACTCGGTCGTCACGCCGCGGCTGCCGTTCTCCTCGATCGTGCAGTCTTCGATCACGATCGGATCGAGGTTGTGTCGATCGATGTGGATGCCGTCCCATGGAAACCTGCGGATGGTGAGGCCGCGGATCTGCGTCAGCGCGCCGCTGCCGGTGAACTCCAGTCCGCTGCCGCCGCCGACCAGCGAGCCGTCGAGCACGACGCGGCCGGCGCCGTCGATGGCGACGTCGTAGCTCCAGATGTCGGGCAGCGGCGTGAGCGGACGGACGGTCATCGCCTCGTCGAACACGATCCTGCACGGGACCCTGAGGCCTTCGCAGTCTTCGTTCGCGAGCGTGATGGCGCGGCGCAGCGAGCCTTCGCCGGCGTCGCCGTCGTGGGTGACGTGGACGTCATGAGCCGCAATCGTGAGCGCGGCAACGAGCAGGATCGGGAGCGTCACAGGGTATTGGAGAAATCGAATGGCGACTCGTCGCCGAAGGGGTCTTCCGAGGAGGAGCCGGAGACGGTGAGCTTCTGCTCCATCTCCTCCTTGGACATGTCCGAGGTCGACTGGATGCCGCTGAGCTTGAGGCGGAACTCGTCCGGATTCGACGCGCGCCGCAGCGCCTCGTCCAGCGTGATCAGCCCGTTCTTGTAAAGCATGTAGAGCGACTGATCGAAGGTCTGCATGCCGTACTGCGACGTGCCCTGCGCGATGGCGTCCTTGATCAGCTTCGTCTTCTCTTTGTTCTCGATGCAGTCGCGGATGTACGCCGTCGAGATCAACACCTCGGTCGCCGGCACGCGTCCCAGGCCGTCCGCGCGCGGCAACAGGCGCAACGAGATGACGGCCTTGAGCACCGCGGCGAGCTGCAGGCGGATCTGCTTCTGCTGGTGCGGCGGGAAGACCGAGATGATGCGGTTGACGGTTTCCGTCGCGTCCATCGTGTGCAGCGTGGAGAGCACGAGATGGCCGGTCTCCGCCGCCGTGAGCGCGGTCTCGATGGTCTCGTAGTCGCGCATCTCGCCGACCAGGATCACGTCCGGATCCTGGCGCAGCGCGCTGCGCAGCGCCTGCGAGAACGACTTCGTGTCGACCTCCACCTCGCGCTGGTTGACGATCGATTTCTTGTCGCGGTGGAGGAACTCGATCGGGTCCTCGACCGTCATGATGTGCTCCGTGCGATGCGCGTTGATGTAGTCGATCATCGCCGCGAGCGTCGTGGACTTGCCGGAACCGGTCGTCCCCGTGCACAGAATCAATCCGCGCCGCTCCTCGGCGATCTTCTCCAGCACCGTGGGCAGCATCAGCTCGCGGATGGAGAGAATCTTCACCGGAATGACTCGCAGAACCAGACCGACCGTACCGCGCTGCTGGAAGATGTTGCAGCGAAAGCGGCCCAGGCCCGGCACCGAGTAGGCGATGTCGATTTCGTAGTTGTTCTTGAACTTCTCTTTCTGGCGCGAGGACATGATCGAGAAGGCCATGGCGATCGTGTCCTCCTGCATGAGGCGCTTGAGCTCGACGAGCGGGACGAGCTCGCCGTCCACGCGGATGACGGGATGCGAGCCGACCTTGATGTGCAGGTCGGAGGCCCGCCGCTCCGCGGCAATCTTCAGAAGATCGTTGATGTGCACTGAATCACCTCGGACGTTCGGAAAAGTCTGAGTCTAATGGAAGTATGGTCTTCCAGAACCGCGGCGCCAAGCGTGCGCCGCGTCACGCGGGCGCCCTGTCGATCATGACCGAGTATAGAGTCCGCCGCGTGAACCTTCGCTATCGACTGGAAGTCCCTTCCCAACGCGCCGGCTCGGAATCGATGCCGATGGTGATCATGATCCACGGCCGCGGCGCCGACATGAACGACCTGGCCGACCTGGCGCCGCTGCTCGACACACCGACCGGAGCGCGTTTCGTCTTTCCCAACGCGCCGAAACCGTTCGAGGCGTATCCGGGGATGAGCTTCGGCTGGACGTGGTTCGAAGGGTGGCCGCCGGAGCAAAGCTCGGTGAGCGAGTCGCGCGAAGTCTTGCTGCAGTTTCTCGACGAGATCACCGCCGAGTACCCGACGTCGTCGCTGATCATCTCCGGCTTCTCGCAGGGCGCGATGATGTCGCTCGACGTCGGACTGCGCCGCGATGCGGCGGCCATCATCGCCATGAGCGGCGGCCTGTACGACCACGATCTGCCCGATCTCTCCGCGCGCAGGCAAACACCCGTGCTCATCTCGCACGGCGCCATCGACGAAGTGGTGTCCGTGAACTACGCGCGCCGCGCGCGTGCGGTGCTCGAGGCGGCCGGCTTCGACGTCGAGTACCACGAGTACCCGATGGGGCATCAGGTGGTGATGGAGGAAGTGGCCGTGGTGAAGGACTTCATCGCGCGACACGCGCGGTAGTGTCATCCCGAGCGAAGTCGAGGGACCTTCGAACGTGATTCGCGCGGTAGTGTCATCCTGAGCCCCGCAGAGGGCGAAGGACCTTCCCTCGCCCGAATCACGCGGGAAGGTCCCTCGACTTCGCTCGGGATGACACACAACCCCCGTGCGAATCATGGTGGAAGGTCCCTCGACTTCGCTCGGGATGACACACACCCCGGCGCGAATCACGGTGGAAGGTCCCTCGACTTCGCTCGGGATGACACACAAACCCTCGCCCGAATCACGGTGGAAGGTCCCTCGACTTCGCTCGGGATGACACACAAACCCCGGTGCGAATCATGGTGGAAGGTCCCTCGACTTCGCTCGGGATGACACAACGCCCGGCGCGAATCACGCGGGAAGGTCCCTCGACTTCGCTCGGGAGGACACCACGGTCACTTCGCGTCTTTGTCGTTGCCGCGATTCCACTTCACGGGCGGCGGCGGCTGCAGTCGCGACATGGGCTGCGGTTTTCTGCGCCGGGTGCCGGTGCCGGTCGCAGTTCCCACGCCCTTGGTGCGACGGTACTTCGCGTTTGCCGACGCGGGCATGCGCCAGGACAGGATCGCGGCCATCACGCCGGCGAGAATGGCCACCGCTCCCGCTGTGATCGGCCACGACGGCGGCCGCGGCGGAAGGTCGACCAATGACTCCGCGGGATTGGCGGGATTCACGTAGACGAGAATTCCACGGGCTTTGTCGTACAGCGCGTTCGGACGCGGCGGATTCGAGCCGTGCTGCGTGGCGCCGCCGGCTTCGTAGTGATACCGCACGCTGGACGCGTCGGCGCCGTCGACGGTCGCGCGCACCTGCGACCAGTCGTTCGCGCGCGCGGCGTCGCGTGCGGCCATGTTCGCGAACACCAGCGCCGCGGCGCCCGCGATCACCAGCGCGGCCGAAACCAGCAACCAGACCTTTTTCATGAGCCCTTTCTCTCCCCGATCCACGCCGTGATCCGCTGTTCGAGCATCGACAGCGGCAGCGGGCCCGCGCCGAGAATTTCATCATGAAATGCGCGGATATCGAACTTTGGTCCGAGCTCGCGCTCGGCGCGCGCCCGCAACTCCTTGATTTTCAGCTCGCCGAGCTTGTATCCGAGGGCCTGGGCGGGCCAGGCCAGGTAACGGTCGATCTCCACTTCGATGTCGTGCAGCGGCTTGCTGGAATTGGCGACGAAGAAGTCGATGGCCTGCTGCCGCGTCCAGCCTTTCGCGTGCATGCCCGTGTCCACGACCAGGCGCACGGCGCGCCACATCTCGTACGTGAGCTGGCCGAACCGCGAGTACGGGTCCGTGTACATCCCCAGCTCGGGTCCCAGCGACTCGCCATAGAGCGCCCACCCTTCGACGAACGCGGTGTAGCCGCCGTAGCGGCGGAACTTCGGCACGTCCGGCAGCTCCTGCGCGAGCGCGATCTGCAGATGATGCCCGGGCACCGACTCGTGCAGGGAGAGCGCTTCCATCTCCCACTTCGGACGCGATTTCAGATCGTAGAGATTGACGTAGTAGTAGCCGGGGCGATGGGCTTCCGGCGCGCCCGCGTTGTAGTACGCGGTGGTCTGGGTCTTCTCCGAATACGCGGGAATGGGCGTGACGCCGTACGGCAGTCGCGGCAGTCTTCCGAACAGGCGCGGCAACTCGGGATCGATGCGCTTGGCGATGTCGCGGTAGCCGAGGAGAAGCGCGTCGCGGGTGTCGTAGTAGAAGCGGGGATCGCTGCGCAGGAAGGTGAAGAACTCCGGAAGCGTGCCTTTGAATCCGGTCAACGTCTTGACCTTCTCCATCTCCTCCCGAATGCGTTTCACCTCGGACAACCCCAGCTCGTGAATCTGATCGGGCGTGAGATCGGAAGTGGTCTCGACGCGCACGCGGTACGCGTACCACTCCCTGCCTTGCGGCACGCTGGTCCAGCCGATGTTCTCGCGCGTGTGCGCGAAGTACTCCTCGTTCCAGAACTTCTGCAGCTTCTTCAGCGCGGGAAGGACGTCGGTGCGGAGCGCGTCCAGAGCTTCCTTCCGCAGGCGCGCCTGATCGGGCACGGACGCCTTCGCGAACGCGAGCTCGTAGATGGGACTCTGCTCGGGATCGTCGACGATCTGGTTGGCGATGTTCTGCGCCACGGGACGCACGATCACGCGCGGCGGCGTAACGCCGGAGTTGATGCCGCGCTGCAGGAGGTCGATGGTCTGGTCGACGGCGCGCGGATACGCGTGCAGACGGGCGATGAAGTTCTCGTAGTCCTTGACCGTGTCGCGCGGCATCTGCTGCGCGAGCTCGCCCAGCGTCTGGTAGATGCCGCCCATCTGATCGATGGCGGGAAGCTCGGCGGGAAAGCGCACGCCGTCCGCGGCCTGCCGCGCCTGGTAGAGGAAGAGGTCGTAGTTGAGCTGGTCGGCTGCGCGGAGTTTTGTGCGGTCGATGGCCTGGATGCGCGAGAGCATGTCGTTGGCGTGCTCGCGGCGGCGGGCCCAGGCGTCCGAGGAGCGGTCCGTGAGGCGATCGTCGTAGCGTTTGTCGCCGAGGCTGGTTGCGGACTCGGGGTTGTCGCGGAGCTGCCACTCCCAGTCTTCGTCGAAAAGCCGGCGGAGTGTTTCGGCCTCATCGGCAAAGGCGGCGGACGCGACCAGAATCATCGCCAGAAAAATCGTCACTTTGCGCATGAAACGGGATTGTAAATGGCGTATCGATTGCTACGGTATGAGACAAATGACCCGGACCGCGATCGCACTCTTGGCCCTTCTGCTGTTCGTGCCCGTGACGGCGCACGCGACGATCACGCGCGCCGTCGACTTCGATGACAAGGTCGCCAACGCGGCCACGATCGTCGTCGGCAAGTGCGTGTCGCAGCAATCGCGGTGGGATGCGCAGCGCGAGTGGATCCTCACCTACTCGACGTTCAGCGTGGAGAAGACGCTGAAGGGCCAGCCGGCGCAGCAGATCACGCTGGTCACGCCGGGCGGCACGGTCGACAACATCACGCAGGACGTCATCGGCGTGCCGAAGTTCCGCGAGGGCGACGAGAACGTCGTCTTCGTGCGCAACAGCCAGGCCGGTCCCACGGTCGCTTTTCTCGAGCAGGGCAGCTATCACCTGCGCAAGGACGATCACGGCGACCGCATCGTCGAGCCTTCGGTGACGTCGGCGGTGATGGTGGACACGGGCCAGGGCACGGCGGTGCGTCCGGAGTCGCCGCGCGCGCTGCGCGAGTTCGAAGGTGCCGTGCGCGACACGGTCCGCCGCCGCGAGATGATGCGCATGGAGATGATCGAGCGCGACAAGCAGCAGCAGGCCTCGCTCTGGAATCAGCTCCAGAAGAACCGCGTCCTGGTCGCGCTGGCCGTGCTCGGCATCCTCCTGGCGACGTGGCAGCTTTCGAAACGCGTCTGATCGAGCTGCATGGCGGACCGGCAGGCGAAGAAAGCTCTCGCACGCGCGATCGACGGCGAAGGGAATCTGACCCTCGTCTATCAACCCATCCACGACGCGGAATCGAAACGCGTCTGGGGCGCTGAGGCGCTGCTGCGCCAGCGTCGCAGCGACGGCGAGTTGCGCGAGGCCTCGATCATCACCGAGGCCGCGGAGGAAAGCAGCGGCCCGGAGCTCTTTGCGCTCGACTCGATGCTCGTCAAGCAGGCCTACGCGGACGCGGCGGCGTGGGACGGCGTGAGCCTGCACGTGAACCTCTCGCCGCGCGAGTTCCAGGAAGGCAACGTCCTCGATCGCCTGACGGCGCTGGTCACGTCGTGCGGCATCGACACGCGCAAAGTGCATCTCGAGATCACCGAGACGAGCTACATCGAGCAGCCGGAAGAGACCATGGAAGTGCTGCTCGCGATCAGGCAGCTCGGCGTGCAGCTGTGGCTGGACGACTTCGGCACCGGCCACTCCTCGCTCACGCACGTGCAGCACTTTCCCGTCGACGGCATCAAGCTGCCGGGCGCGTTCGTGCGTCCGCTTCCCGAGGATGCGCGCTGCGCGGCCATCGTGCGCTCGCTCGTGGCACTGGCGAGCGATCTGGAGCTCGAGGTGATCGCGGAAGAAGTGGAAAACGAAGCGCAGCTCGCATTCGTGCGCGACCTCGGCATCCGTCTGATTCAGGGATTCCTGTTCAGCAAGCCGATGACGGCGGAGAACTTCGTCAGGCGACTTTCGTCGTGATCTTCCCCTCTTCCGGCGCGTACTGATCGCGGCGCCCGTCGAGGTCCTTCATCACGTTCTTCTTGAAGTCGTCCTCACCGCCGCGGCGCGTGATCTCCGCGATGTACTCGGCGATGTCGAGGTTCTCCACGCGCATGCGCACGGTCTTGAAGACCCGCGGAAACCTGCCGGGGATCTGCACGTGATGCAGGCCGCCGCTGTACGCGAGCAGCATCCGTCCGGCCTTCACCGCGTGCAGGATGTCCGCGATGCCGCCGCGCACGGTCATCGGACGGCCGTGCAGGTCGAGGCCGTTCTCGCGCTTCATGCGCCCTTCCGGCGCGATGACCACCATCGAGTCGGGATCGATCTTCTGCAGCACCTGGAACCACGTGTCGTCGCGCTGCCGCGTGATGGCGATGACGTGATGCGCCACGAAGCGGAACACCATGCCCACCAGCGGGCGGTCGGTGGTCTTGTCCGCCGCGGGGACGACGCCGTGCGCGGCGAGGCGCCAGATGAAGCGGTTCGGCACCGCACCCAGAAACACCGGCTCGAAGAGGCTGGTGTGATTGAGGAACGCCACCAGGCGAAGGTTCGCCCACGGGTCGGGCGGCGGGTTGCCGATGAATTGGAAATCGAAGCGATAGAAGATCCGGCTCACGAGCTTGAGCGAGATCAACATCGTGAAGACGAGAGCGCTCCGAAGGATGCCCACGGCGCGGAATTTAAGCGCGGAAGATGCCGGCGGTCAACGAGTTGACCGCCGGCACCGCGATCACACGGAGATCAGTCCGTTGCGCACGCCGTAGCGATAGAGGCCGAGGTTGTCCTCGACGCCGAGCTTGCGCAGGAGGCGCGAGCGGTGCGTGGTGACGGTCTTCACGCTGATGTCGAGCTGCGCGGCGATCTCTTTCAGCCGCCGGCCGGAGAGAATCATGTTCATGACCTCGTGCTCGCGCGGCGAGAGTCGCTGGTGATGGCCGTTTCCGTTGCCGTTTCCATTGCTCTCGGGATACAGCAGGATGAGTGTCTCGGCGAGAGTCATCAGCGCCAGCTTCTGCTGGGGGAGCTCATCGCAGTTGAGATTCTGAACCGTTGCCCTGAGCTGAGAGAGTGCGTTCACGTCGATCCTCCACCGCTCATGGTAGGGACGTCAGATTACGCTTCGGTTACTTTGGCCTACATCGCCTCTTCGTCGGCTTCCGACTCGCCCATCGCCGCCGCCACGAGCGCCGCATAAGCCAGGGTCGTCTCCGCATGCTCGTTCGTATAAAAGTCCGCCTCGGACTTGTCCAGCGCAAGGACGCCGAGGAGCTGATCGCCATTCATCAGCGGCACGCCGAGCCAGGAGCGGATGCCGTGACCCACATGCAAGCCCCGGCGGAACGCGCGGTATTGCTCGGTGTCTCCCACGATGAGCGGCCGGCGCCGATGCAGCACTTCGCCATTCGGAATCTCGACGCTGTCGACCGGAAACGATTCGCCGAGAATGACGTCGAGGTCCGCGAACCCGACGCCGCCGATGATGACCAATCGCTCCTCGCGCAGCTCCTGCACGGAGCAACTGTCGTACGGCACGTCGCGCCGCAGTTCACTGAGCACGAGCCGAATGGCACGCCCCGCGGGAGTGGAATCGGCGGTGACGACAGGCGCACCATCGGCACGCGCCGCCACCGGCACGTCTCCGCGCATGAGCTCCGCGACCTGGCGCGCAAGCTCGGCCAAACGCTCGTTCTCTGCACACATCTCGGGGCCGGCGGATTGTAGCCGATACCGGTTGGCGGTTGACGGTTGGCGGTTGGCGGTTTTCGGTTGTGCAGACCCGGCATGAGGCCACAGGCGCTGCAGGCGCGCTCGGAAAACCGCCAACCGCCAACCGTCAACCGCCAACCGTCACCCCCGTGTTAGCGTATGCGCATGAGGTATTTCGGCCGGACTCAGCAAATGTGGGTCCTTGTCTTTGCCTGTCTCGGCGTCTTCGGCGTTCTTCTGCTTTTGTTGCCGGAGATCACCTTTTCCATCTGGTGGAAGGTCGTCCTCGTCGCGGCCATCTCCTGCGCGACGTCCGTCCTCGTCTTCAGCTCGTGGCTCAAGCGGGTACTGAGCAAGCGCGAAGGCATCATTCAGCTCATCGACCGCATCACTTCCGGCGATTTGAGTCTCAACGGTCGCGACATCGCGACGGAGGCGCAGTCGCAGCGCACTGCCGCGGCCATGCGCGGGCTGGTGATCAACCTGGAGCGCACCATTCGCCGCTTCGGACAGCTGGCCACCGACGTCGCCAAAGCCAGCGATCAGATTTCCGGACGTTCGCGCGTGCTCGCGCGCAGCGCGCACGAACAGTTGTCGTCCACGGAAACGACCTCTGCTTCCGTGACGCAGATCGACCAGTCCATCAACAACGTGCGCCGATCGATGGAAGAGCTCTCGGCGAATGCCGAAGAGACCTCGACCTCCATCCTGGAGATGTCCGCCTCCATCGAGGAAGTGAGCCGCATCGCCGACACCCTCGCCGAGTTCGTGGAGCAGACCTCCTCGGCGATCGAGGAGATGGTCGCGTCGATCAACGAGGTAGCCACCAACACCGAGAGCTTCTCTTCGTTCGCCACGCAGACCGCGTCGTCGATGGTGGAGATGAATGCGACGACGGAGGAGATCCGGAACTCGGCGCGGCAGTCGTCGGAGCTTGCGCGGTACGTGAAGGACGCCGCCAACGAAGGACGTGGGGCCGTGGAGGGCACCGTCGACGGCATGCGCAAGATCCAGCTCGCCGTCGACGAGGCGAAGGTGGCGCTCAGCGAGCTCGCCGAGCGTTCGCAGGAGATCGGCGACATCGTGCGCGTCATCGACGACACCGCCGGGCAGACCAATCTGCTCGCGTTGAACGCCGCCATCATCGCGGCGCAGGCCGGCGAGCGCGGTCGCGGTTTCGCCGTCGTGGCCGACGAGATCCGCGATCTCTCCGAGCGCACCAGCGTGTCCACCGAAGAGATCCGCACGCTCATCTCGAACGTGCAGAAAGGCGTGGGCCGCGCGGCCGAACAGATGACCGTCGGCGCGGACCGCGTCTCCGACGGCGTCGGCCTCACCGCGCGCGCCGTGCAGGTCCTCGACAAGATCCTCGAGCTCACGGACCGCTCCACGAATTCCATCTCCGAGATCGCCCGCGCCACCGAAGAGCAGGCCCGCGGCAGCGCCGCCGCCACCTCGGCCATCGAGGAAGTCACGAAGATGGTCCAGACCACCGCCGCCGCGACGCAGCAGCAGTCGCAGACCTCGCGCAAGATCGGCGAGCAGGCGGCCATGGTCCGCGACTACACCAAGCATCTCAAGCGCGCCATGGGCGAGCAGGAAACCGGATCGCGCGCCATCAGCCGGGCCATGGAAAACATCATGGGCCTCGTGCAGAACGTGCTCGAGTCCACCTCCGTGCTGGCCGCCGAATCCTCGGCCATCGTCAAGTCGATGGACGTCATCAAGCACGGCTCGCGCGAGTCCAGCTTCGGCGTGGGCGATCTCAATCAGATGGCCGGCTCGCTCAGTCACGAGTCGACCCTGCTCAAGCAGGAGCTGGGACGCTTCCAGCTTCCCGAGCCCAACATCGGCGGCAAGGTCACGACGGCGACGGTGCTCTGGCAGAAGCTCACCTTCGACCCGGCGTACACGTCGGCGTCGGCGCTGGTGTTCATGTCCAAGGCCATTCACTCCACGCTCATTCGCTACGGCACCGGCGCGGAGCTGATCCCCGATCTCGCCGAGCGCTGGGAAGTGCTCGAGCAGGGTCACGTCTATCGTTTTCACCTGCGCCGCGGCGTGAAGTTCCACAATGGCCGCACCTTCGAGGCCCGCGACGTCTACGAGACTTTCGTGCGCCTGCTCCTGCCGGAGATGAAATCGAGCGGCTCGTGGATTCTCCGCAACGTCCGCGGCGCGGAAGAAGTGCTGGACGGACGCACGCGCACGCTGGCCGGCGTGGTCATTCGCGATCCGTACACGATCGACGTCCAGCTCGTCGAGCCGCTGGCGTTCTTTCTCTCGCTGATGACGACGCCGGAGACGTCCATCATTCCGGCCGAGGAGGGGAAAGACGCGGAGCGCTTCCGTCTGCGCGGCATCGGCGCGGGACCGTTCCTCGTCGACGAAGCCGTCGAGGGCGAGCGCGTGCGCCTGGTGAAGAACACGAACTACTTCGTTCCGGGCGAGCCGTACGTCGACGAGCTCGTGTTCCGGCTCGACCTGCGCAGCTTCCGCGACGTCGCGGACGCGTTCGTGCGCGGAGAGCTCGACATCGCGCACGGCATTCCGTCGAAGGTCGTCAGCGAGCTGCGCAAGGATCCGCGCTACGCCGCGTACCTCCTCACCACCATCCAGCTGCACACCTCGTACGTGGCGTGGGACAACTCCGCGCCGCCGTTCAATCGAGTGGAAGTGCGCCAGGCCATCAATCACGCCATCAACCGCCGGCGCATCAACGATCAGGTCTACGCCGGCCAGTCCGTCATCGCGCAGTCGCTGCTTCCGCCGGGACTGCTGGGATACGACGAGAATCTGCGCGGCTTCGAATACGACCCGGCCCGCGCGCGCGATCTCATGAATCGCGCCGGCTACGGCTCCGGCTTCACCGTCGAGTACCGCACGTGGGACACGGACGAGTTCAACAACTCGGGCCTCATCCCGCTGCTGATCGAAGACCTCGCCGCGATCGGCATCAAGGTCAACGTGACCATGCATTCGGCGACCGAGGCCAGCGCGCCGCGGCAGGAGCGGGGGCATGGCCTCCTCTACATGGCCAACTGGTACGCCGACTTCCCCGACTCCGACAACTTCTTCTTCATCTTCTTCCACAGCGACGCCACGTCGATCCGCGGCCTGTACTACACCCGCCCGGACCTCGACGCGAAGATCCTCGAGGCGCGCCGCTCCAACGACGTGGAGCACCGCGCCTCGATCTACCGCTCGCTGAACGAGCTGGTCCTCCGCGAGGCGCCGATCGTGCCCATGTTCCACGAGCGGCTGTTCGTGCTGCACAAGCCCGAGGTGCGGGGCGTGCGGACGTCGCTCGTGCCGCCGCCGGTGCGCTATCACGACATCTGGGTGGAAGCCGACGAGTAGCGGCGAACCGTTGACCCCGAAGCTGAAAACGCACGCCGCGCTCTTCACCGTCGCGCTGCTCTTCTCGCTCAACTACATCATCTCCAAGCTGGGGATGCGCGAGTTCGCGCCGCTCACCTTCGCCTGGCTGCGCGTGGCCGGCGCGGCGATCCTCCTGGCGCTCTTCGCTCGCGGCGAGAAGCTGCCGCGCGAGGACGCGCGCCGCCTCGTGCTCTTCGCCGTCCTCGGCGTAGCCATCAATCAAACGCTCTTCCTCAGCGGCCTCGCGTTCACGACGGTGCAAGTGGCCGCCATCCTGATCACTTCCATCCCCGTCTTCACCCTCGGCGCGGCCATCGTCATGGGGAACGAGCGCGCCAACGCCACGCGCGTGAGCGGCATCGTCCTGGCGTGCGCCGGCGCGCTGCTGGTGGTGGGCGGCGAAGGCTTCCACGGCACCGCGCGATCGATGCTCGGCGCGGCGATGATCCTCGTCAACTGCCTGTCGTACGCGCTGTATCTCGTCGTGTCCAAGCCGCACATGGCGCGGCTGTCGGCGCGGGCCGTGGTGTCGCGGATGTTTTCCGTGGCCACGCTGCTGATGCTGCCCGTGGCCGCGCCTGCGCTGTGGAAGGAAGAGTGGACGTCGATCTCCCCGCGCGGCTGGCTGGCCCTGCTGCTGGTCATCCTCGGCCCCACCGTGGCCGCGTATCTCCTTCAGGCGTGGGCACTTCGTCATGCCGACAGCTCCGTGGTCGCGGCGTACACGTATCTGCAGCCGCTCATCGCCACGCTGCTGGCCTGGACGTTCTTCGGCGAGATCATCCGTCCCATCGTTGCGGTCGCGGCGGCCATGATCTTCGGCGGCGTGTGGCTGGCCGGCCGTAAGATGTAAACGGAATCCCGTTTGACCCGTCCAAGCACCGTGAGAAGCAACGTGGCAGCGTTCCGTATGAACGAAGTCGACAGCCCCCCCACCGACCGCGAGCTCATCGAGCGCACCCTGGCCGGGGACGGCAACGCCTTCGCGCTCATCGTCGAGCGCTTCCAGCGCAAGATCTTCCGCACCGCCAAAGCGATCGTGCGCGACGACTTCGAGGCCGACGTCGTCACGCAGGACACCTTCGTGCAGGCCTACACGCACCTGTCGCGATTCGAGGGACGCGCGGAGCTGGAGACGTGGCTGACGCGCATCGCCATCAACCGCTCCCGCGACTCGCTGCGCCGCCGCCGCTTCGTCAGCCTGTTCACCATGAACGAGGACGGCGAGATGGAAGCGATCATCGAGCCGGTCGATGAACGGCCGGATCCCGAGCGCGCCATGATGGGCTCGGAGCTGCGCAACGCCATCGTCAAGGCCGAGCGCGGACTGTCGTCGCAGCAGAAGACCATCTTCCGCCTCCGCCACTACGAAAACCTTTCCCTCGAAGAAATCGCCGATCACCTCGGCCTGCGCGCCGGAACGGTGCGCGCCCATCTCTTCCGCGCCATCCACAAGATCCGCAAGGAGCTTGCAGAGTGGCGCACCGCCCGCGCAGTACAGGGGATTGAACATGAAGCCGCACTTCAGTGAAGCCGATCTGCTGGAGACGTACTACACGAGGCCGGGCCAGTCGCTGCCGGTGATGATGCATCTCGCCGACTGCGCCGAATGCGCCGCGCGCTACGAGCGCCTGGAGTCGAAGATGCGCGGCCTCTCGTCATGCCACCGCGACGACGAGAAGCCGGAGACGTTCTGGGCCCGCCAGCGCATCTCGGTGATGCGCAAGATCGACCGCCGACGCGAGCGCAGCGCGGCGATCGCGCGCGTGACGCGCGTGGCCGCGGCGGCGATGCTGGTGATGGTGCTGAGCGGCCTGCTGATGTGGAAACGCGCCGACGCGCCGGCCACCCGTCCCGTCGTGAACGTCGTGCAGACCGCCGCCATCGACGACGCCGCCGCGCAACGCAACCTCGACGACTCGAATCCCTGGCAGTCCGAAGAACTGAAAGACTACTCCTCCATGGTGGATTGGGAATCGTGGGTGGAGAAGAACAACAACGGAGACCACTCTTGACCAAACGACTCCTTTTCGCCGTCACGATCCTCGCGTGCGCGGCGCTCGCTCAGGCGCAGCAGCTTCCACCCGGAAAGTGGTGGCGGCGTCCGGAGATCATCCAGGAACTGCAGCTCAGCGCCGATCAGCAGGAAAAGCTCGACGACGTGTTCCGCGCCGCCGCGAACGATCTGATCGACACGAAGGCGGACGTGGAGAAGCTGCACATCGCCATCCGCGGCGAGCTCGATCGCCCGCAGCTGCGCAAGGCCGAGCTGCAGCGCCTGGCCACGCAGCTCAGCGCCGCGCGCGGCCGCCTCTTCGAGCGCGAGTTGATGATGCTCGTGGACATGCGCGGCGTGATGTCGGATCAGCAGTGGACGCGCATCCGGAACTTCCTCGACCGCATGGAGAATCGCCGCGAAGGCGGCCCGATGCCTCCGCGCCAGCAGGGAAAGCAGCCGCGCCCGAACGGACGCAGACCGTAGAATGGGGGACAGGCCCCGCGCCTGTCCCGCATGCTCGACGTCTCACTCCGCAGCCTCACCTTCCGTCATCGCGACGGCTTCGCGCTGCGCGGCGTCACGCACACCTTTCCCCGAAGCTCGCACACGGCCGTCATCGGCCCGCCCGCGTGCGGCGCGACGACGCTGCTCCGCCTCATCGCCGGCACTCTCACGCCTGAATCGGGTGACCTCGTGTTCGGGCAGCGGCGCGTCAACGACGTCCGCGCCTCGAAGCGTCCTCTCCTCGACGCCGGCGAGCACCCGCCGTCGCGCTGGAGCGTGCAGCACGCGCTCGTGGCCGCGGTGCGCACGCGCTCACTCGATCGCGAAGACCGCCATCACGAGTACGCCCTGGCCGCGGAGAAGTGGGAGCTCGCCCCGCTGCTCGAGCGGCGCATCGCCACGCTTTCCGCGACCGAAGCCGTGCGCGTGCAGTGCGCGCGGATCGAGTTGCTGCGGCCTGCGATCGTCGTCGCCGACCGCTTGCTGGAGCGCGTCAGCGCGTCCGCGCGGACGGCGCTCGCGGACATGCTCCATCGCACGCTGCGCGTGCACGGCACGACGGTCATCTCCGCAATCAGCGCGCGCGACGAGCTGGCCTTTCACGACTCCGTGCTCGTGCTGACCAACGGCCAGAGCGGCGCACCCGCGGAAGTGTTCGCGCGACCGGTCGACGACGCATCCGCGATCGCCAGCGGCGAGACGGATCTGATCCCGATCACCATCCGCGGCCACGAAGTCGACTCGGTGATCGGCTCGTGGACGGTCGATCCCGCGCCGTTCCAGGGCAGCGGCGTTGCCATCGTCCGCCCGGGCGACTTCACCGCCGCGCGAAAAGGCGAAGACTCGGACTTCGTGTTCGGCGTCGAGGAGGCGGGATTCGCGGGCGGACGCTGGATCGCCCGCGGGATGCTCACCGGCGGCGTGACGCTGCGCGTGGAGCTGCCGTGGGACACGCCCATCCACAAGGGACGAATGATGGCGTTGCGCTACGACCCGGCGCGGTTCACACTGATTCCGCGGGCTCAGGACGCGCTGCCGCCGACCGTGCCGACGGACGTCGTTCCGCCGCTCCGCGAGTCCCGCTGACCCGGCTCGGCACTTGCAGTGCCCGCCTCGGACAAACGCCAACGCTGGCCCAACACAAGGGGATGTCTGTTGATTCGAGCCCGCAGAACACCGTACAAGCTACGCAAGCTCCTGGTCATCGACGATGACGAGCAGCTCGTCGGAACGTACCGCGAGCTGTTGACGCCCTACGGCTTCGAGGTGCTGACCGCCCTCAACGGCGAACAGGCCATCCCGCTCGTCGAGACCAACCCCGACATCCAGCTGGTCATCCTCGACCTGTCGATGCCCAAGATGGACGGCCGCCAGTGGCTGCGCTGGTTCCGCGGCCGCCGCCAGGACTCGCCCGTCATCGTCATCACCGGCTACAAGCTCGAGCCGGACGACGATGAGCTCAAACCCTCGGTGGTGCTGGAAAAACCCTTCCACGTCGCCGAGCTGCTGGACATGGTCGGGCTGTTCTGCGGATTGGGAACGCCGATCAGCCGGTCGATCTGAGGCTTCGCTGGGGAACGACCAAGGGCCTCCGGCGGCTGGGGCCACGGCCCCAGACCCCGTTTGCGGGCCTAGGCGCCTGTGCGCCAGGACGGTTTGCCGACGTCGGTCGAATCGGTAGGCAATGATCGAAGGAAGGATCGTGGCCACTCGCGCCAGTGCGGGCGACGGCGAGCGTTCGAGTCGGCGCAGAACTTTGGCGCGTTGCGACCCGGATTGAGGAAATCTGACTATGCGGCAGCGGTCAGCACATGCAGGCGCTTGAGGTTGGTTGCGAAACAGACCAGGTTCCACTCGCCGATGACGTTGCTG
>DATLBM010000565.1:0-13587 GCA_035526885.1 Thermoanaerobaculia bacterium
ATCGCTCTAACCTTACCGAGTGTTCCACGGCGAAAACGGTTATTTGGATGCTCGCGGGATCACGAAAAACACAAAGCTTGCGACTCACCTTGCGACTCGCAACTTTCTAAATGAGTGCTCTAGAAACACAAAACGCCGCGAAGTCGCGGCGCATGAGAGCTTTAGATTGGCGGGGCCGACGGGGCTCGAACCCGCGACCTCCGGCGTGACAGGCCGGCGTTCTAACCAACTGAACTACGACCCCGCGGTCGTTGGAATCTGACTAACCCTCGGTGGCTGAACTGCATTCCCCCCCAAGGAGGCGCGCATCGTAAACGGGGGGCGGGGGGGGGTGTCAAGCGAAGACGTCGGCCGCTCGGAAAGGGGGGGCGGCGGCGTCTTTGGCGGACACGATCGGCGACGCCACGTGCCAGTCGATGGCCAGTTCGGGATCGTTCCAGAGGACGCTTCGCTCGCTCGATGCGTGACGCAGGGTCGAGCACTTGTACGACACCTCCGCCTCATCGCTCAGGACCGAGAAGCCGTGCGCGAAGCCGGGCGCGATCCAGAGCTGATGACGGTTTTCGTCGTCGAGGATCGCCGATGTGTGACGTCCGAAGTTCGGAGAGGAGCGGCGGATGTCCACCGCCACGTCGAGGATGCGGCCGCGCGTGCAGCGGACCAGTTTTCCCTGCGGCTGTTCGAGCTGGTAGTGCAGTCCGCGCAGCACGTTCTTCTTCGAGAACGACTGGTTGTCCTGCAGGAAGACGGACGGCAGCCCGTGCGCCTCGAATTTCGCGGCGTGGAACGTCTCCAGGAACCAGCCGCGGTCGTCAAAAAACACCTCCGGCTCGATCAGCAGGACTCCCGGCAGGGTCGTCTCCCGAACCTTCAAGCGGCGCGGATGATACACGCTTCTTCGGCCACAGCATCGAGGCGCCGACCGAGCCCGCCAGCACCACCGCGATCACGCCCAGCGACAGGCCGATGGGCACTTTCCACCAGTCCACGATGGTCATCTTCACGCCGACGAACATCAGCACGATGGCCAGTCCCACCTTCAGGAGATGGAAGCGCTCGATGACGCCCGCCAGGAGGAAGTACATCGCGCGCAATCCGAGAATGGCGAAGATGTTCGAGGTGTAGACGAGGAACGGGTCTTCCGTGATCGCGAAGATCGCGGGGATCGAGTCCACCGCGAACACGACGTCGGTCGCTTCGATCGCGATCAGCACGAGCAGCAGCGGTGTCGCGAGCAAGCGGCCATCGACGCGCGCGAGAAACTTCTTGCCGTGATACTCGTGCGTCGCGGGGATGAAGCGGCGCGCGAGGCGGAACATCGGATTGCGCTCCGGATGCGGCTCCGCGTCGCTCGTGAACAGCAGGCGGATGCCCGTGATGATCAGGATCGCGCCGAAGACGTACATGACCCAATGGAAGCGCGCGATGAGCGCGGCGCCGAGGGCGATGAAGACGGCGCGCAGAACGATGGCGCCGATGACGCCCCAGAACAGCACGCGGTGCTCGTAGATCTTCGGCACCGCGAACGCGGCGAAGAGCACGACGAACACGAAGATGTTGTCGACCGACAACGCCTTCTCGACGACGTAGCCCGTCAGGAACTCCAGCGCCTTCTGCGATCCGAAGCGCCAGTAGATCCAGGCGTTGAAGAGCATGGCCAGCGCCACCCAGACAGCGCTCCAGGTGAGCGCTTCCCTGAAGCGCACCTCGTGCGGCTTGCGCGAGAACACGCCGAGGTCGAGTGCGAGCATCCCCAGCACGAAGATGCTGAAGAGCGTCCAGAGCATTGGCGATGCGATCGTTTCCATCGAGCGGCATAACCGATGCGCGGGCGATGCCCATTCATAGATCAGATGGATTGTTTCAATCAAACCGATTGGTTTACTCTATGGGGGCGATGGAGTGGCTGAACTATCACCATCTCCTCTACTTCTGGGTGGTGGCGCGCGAGGGAAGCATCGCCGCGGCCACGAAGAAGCTGAACCTGACGCAGCCCACCATCAGCGCGCAGCTGCGCCTTCTCGAAGAGTCGCTGGGCGAGAAGCTTTTCGTGAAATCGGGGCGCTCGCTCGTGCTCACCGAGTCCGGGCGCATCGCGCTGCGTTACGCCGACGAGATCTTCGCGCTGGGGCGCGAGCTGCGCGACACGCTGCGCGACCATCCCACGCAGCGCGCCGTGCGCGTGCAGGTGGGGATCGCCGACGTCGTGCCGAAGCTGGTCGCCTATCGCGTTCTGCGGCCTGCGTTCGAGCTGGCGTCCGACATCGAGATGGTCTGCCGCGAGGCCTCGCAGGAGACGCTGCTGAGCATGCTCGCGCAGCACGAGGTCGATCTCGTGCTCACCGACGGACCCGCCTCCGCCGGACCGCTCCGCGTCTACAACCATCTCCTCGGCGAAAGCGGAACGTCGCTTTTCGCCGCGCCCGCTTTGGCGGCATCGCTGCGGCGGCATCGGTTTCCGAAGTCGCTCGACAAGGCGCCGCTGCTGCTGCCGGGCGCGGCGTCGCAGATCCGGCGCGCGCTCGAGCTGTGGCTGGACGGCAGCGGCGTCATGCCGAAACGCGTCGGCGAATTCGACGATCTCGCCCTCATGGCCGCGTTCGGACGCGCGGGCAAGGGCATCTTTCCCGCACCGACGGCCATCGAGGACGAGATCGAGGCGATGTACAACGTGCGCGTCGTCGGGCGGTTGCCCGAGGTGCGGGAGCGGTTTTATGCGATTTCGGCGGAGAGAAAGATCAAGAATCCGATCGTGAGCGCGGTGACCAGTGCCGCGCGGCGGAAGGTCTTCGAAGGAGGCACGCGTGATTGAGAACCCGAACGACGTACCCGACCTGGCGATCGAGCGCAAGCCGCAGTGGCGGCTGACGGGCGTGATCTGCTTCGGTCTGCTGGCGCTGCTGCTTTTGTACGCGGCGTTCCGGATCATCTGGCCGTTCATGACGGCCATTCTTCTCGGCGCGATCATCGTCACACTGACTTTCGGGGTGTTCAAACGCGTTCGCGCGCGAATGAAAGACAGCTCGAACAGAGCCGCGGTGGTCATGCTCCTCGGCATCACCTTCGTCATCGTGATCCCCGCGCTGATCCTGGTGATTCTGCTCGTGCAGCAGGCGAACGTCGTCGTCGAGAAGCTGCAGTCGGGCGACGCGCAGGCGATGCTCAAGCGCATCGACGTGGCCTCGCTTCTCGAGCCGATCCGCCGCGTGGCGCCGAAGTTCGATCCGAAGACGCTCAATCCCGATCGCATGCTGCTGCCCGCGCTGCAGCAGATTCCCGGCTGGGTGGCGCGCCATGGCGGCGCCGTGCTCGGCGGACTGGCCGGCATGGTCCTCGGGTTCGCGCTGGTGCTGCTTTCGATGTTTTTCTTCTACGTCGAGGGCGAGGAGATCGTGCAGCAGCTGTCCATTCTGTCGCCGCTGCCGAAGCGGTACGACCGCGAGTTCGCGGCGCGATTCAAGGACGTGATCGACGCGACGTTTCGCGGGCAGGTGTTCACGGGCCTCGCGCAGGGCGCGATGACGGGCATCGGCATGGCCATCGCGCAGGTGCCGGGCGCGGGATTCTGGGGCGCGGTCGCGGCGCTGCTGTCGCTGATTCCGATGGTGGGCGCGGCGGCGGTGTGGGTGCCGGCGTCGATCTACCTCGTGATCTCGGCGTCGATGGGCAGCCGCCCGTGGTGGCAGGCCATCTTCATGATTCTGTGGGGAGTGATTCCCGTGTCGCTGGTGGACAACATCGTGCGTCCGTGGGCGATGCGCGGGAAAGCGCAGCTGCCCGCCATTCCGCTCCTGTTCGCGGTCCTCGGCGGGATGCAGGCGTTCGGCTTCGTGGGCCTCGTGATCGGACCGCTGGTGTTCTCGCTCCTGATGTCGATCATCGAAATCTACAAGAGGTCGTTCTCGAAGAGCGCGCAGGGGGCGGTGGTGGAGACGGTGGGATCATGAAAGACGGTCGCCACGGTCGCGGCCGTCAGAAACTGCTCAAAAACTGGCAAAACCTTTGTAAAAGCAACTCTTCGTGGGCAGGCCATCGGACGTTCTCCGTGTCTTGATCGCGGATTCCGATCCGCATCTTCGACAGGTTCTTTACAGCGCGCTGCTGGCCGAGGACGTGTTTTCCGACGTCGTGGGCAGCGTGCCGGACGCGCTTCAGCGCATTCGCGAGGACCGTTACGCGGTGATCCTCGTCGACGTCGGGTTACCCGGCGGAAATGCGGAGCAGATCGTCTCGGCCATCGCGGCAGTGCGCTACGCGCGGAGGCCGGTGGTGCTGGTACTGGCGTCGAATCCCGCCGCGGCGCGATCGCTCGACGTCGACATCGTGCAGATCGTGCTGCGGAAGCCGCTGGCGCTGCGGCAGACCGTGGCCCTGATCCGCAGCTGCGTGGCCAGCGCGAACGTTGCCGTCGACGAGGACGGCGACGCGGACGGCGATCACGCCACGTCGTGACCTGCAGCGCGCAGCACGTCGATCGCGCGCGAGAACGTCTCGTCCTTCAGCAGCAGGTAATCGGTGTCGTAGGTGGCCAGCAGAAAAACGCTGATGTGTGCCTCGGCCAGCGGCGTGACCAATGCCGCGGCGATGCCGGTGACCTCGAACGGAATCGGCCCTTCGACTCTCAGTAGACGCCATCCGCGCTCGGCTTGCACATCGTCCGGCGGCGCGAGCTCATCGCACACGATCGACAGTTCCTCGCTGGTCCGCGTCACCGAAGTAAACGCACCGCCGATCCATGACGGAAGCGGAACCGAGGGAGGCAAGCGGCACACGGCCAGACGATCGGAGAGGATGGCGATGCGCAGCCGCGTCATTTCGCTGCGATGCGCTCGACGGCCTCGAGGAGCTCTTTGGCCTCGAACGGTTTCTGCACCACGCCGGCGACGTCGGGCGCGACCGCGCGCAGCACCGCGTCGGGCGAGGCCGTCACCAGGAGCACGCGGCTGAGCATTGCGGGCTTCACTTTTTTCAGGTGGCGGATCACGGTCATGCCGCCTTCGGTGGGCGTCATGAGATCGAGCAGCAGCGCGTCGTAATCCGTGCTCCCGATCTTCTCGATGGCGGGCGATGCGGCGCTGACCACGTCCACGCGGTAGCCCTGGCGCTGGAGCAGCTTGGCGATGAGGCGCTGCATGGCGTGGTCGTCGTCCAGAAGCAGTACGCGCGCCTTGCGTTTGAGGAGGGGGAGCATGAGAGCGGCGGAGTTTATCGCACGAGACCGGTGGTGCGGGGTAAGGGATTCGAACCCCTGACCCTCTCCGTGTAAAGGAGACGCTCTACCGCTGAGCTAACCCCGCTGCGTGGCACTGAACGTGATCGTCTCACAATCAGGAGGAAAGCCGATGGGACTTTTCGGAAAGTCATTCGAAGACAAAGTACAGACGGCCGTCGAGCGCGTACGCGGGCAGTTTCCGAACGCGCAGATCAACGCCAGCGTGGGCGAGGGCGACACGGTCACGCTGACGGGTCACGCTGCCGACGTGGAGACGAAGACGCAGATCATGTCCGCCTTCAACGCCGCCGTGGAGACGAAGAACACGCTCAACCAGATCGCGATCGACAAGCCGGTGCCGCAGGCCGCGGGCACGCAGTTCTCGCCTTCGCCTCTGGGGACGACGTCGGCCAGCGAGAATCGCACGCATGACGTCGCGGCCGGCGACACGCTCAGTGCCATCGCCAAACACTATTACGGCGACGCGTCGAAGTACCACCGCATCTTCGAGGCGAATCGCGACCAGCTCAGCGATCCCGACAAGATCAAGGTGGGGCAGAAGCTCAAGATCCCGATGTGACAGTGGAGGACAGGCAATTCTGCCTGTCCGACGGGGACGAGGGGGACAGGCAGGATTGCCTGTCCTCCACTTACAGGTCGATCAGCCGCAGGAGCAGCGCCTTGCCCGCGCTGCCGGCCGCGCCGGCCTCCGCTACAATGCAGCGATCCCCGGATGAATACGAAGCCACTGGTCCTCGTCTGCTGGATGCTGGTCGTCCTGGCCGTCGTGACCGTGCTCCTGAACTGCCACAACCACCTGACCCGTCCGGCGCCGGGCTTCGAATATGGACGGCGCAACGGCATCGTCAACAACGTGCTGGCCGGGGGTCCCGCGGAGAGCGCGGGCATTCGCCTGAACGATCGCGTGCACACGATCAACGGACACGCCATCGGCCGCGAGGTCTATCCGTTCTTCTTCGTGCGCGCGGGCGAGAGCGTGCCCGTCGTGCTCGAGAGCGGCACCGTGCAGCTTCAGCCGGTCTCGCAGGAAGAGCTGCGCCGCATCCAGTTGCATCACGGCGGTGTCGACGCGCTGACCGCGATCAACGGCTATCTCACTTTCCCGCTGCACTTCTGGATGATCGGTTTCGGCATCGCGCTGCTGGTCTTTCGTCCCGACTCGAAGGACGCGCGGCTGGCCACGCTCACGCTGATCTCGTGGGCGGGGAGCATGTTCATGTACCGCGCGTACGGATTCGGCGCGACGCTCGATGCCATGCCCGAGGCCGTGCGCGCGCCGCTGCTGATCGTGGACGCCATCTTCGCGGCGGGCTTCTTTGCCGTGGTCGTGCACTTTGCGATGGTCTTCGCCGGACGCCGCCGCGGACTCTGGGAAGTGCTCCCGTACGTTGCCGCTCTGCCGATTTTCACGGAGACCGTGGCGAACAACTTGTCGCGGCTGCGCGGCAACGTGCGCCCGCTCGATCTCTGGCTCGACGACGCGTATTCGACGATCGGCACGCTGATGCTCGTCAGCGCGCTGGTCATTCTGATCGTGCGCCTCGTGCGCGCGCGCGACGTGAACCGCCGGCGCCGGCTGCAGCTGGTCTTCCTCTCCATGCTCCCCGGCAGCATCGCCTTCATCCTCGGGTACATCGTCACCATGTTCCAGCTCGGGCACGTGTGGGACGCGTCCGTGCGGCTGATGCACGTGCCGGCCACGATGCTCGGCTCGGCGGTCTTCACGTACGCCGTGGTGCGCCATCGCATGTTCAACATCCGCGTGCTGGTGCGGCGCAGCATCCAGTACGCATTGGCCAAAGGGACGCTGCTCGCGCTGATGACGCTGCCCGTGATCGGCCTGGCTACCTTTCTCTATCTGCATCGCGGCGACTCGCTGTCCGTCCTGCTCACCGGTACGCCCGCGATATACGTCGTGATCCTGCTGCCGCTGGCGCTGGTGATCCGCTATCGCAAGCGATTGCTCGAAGCGCTGGACCGCCGCTTCTTTCGCGAGCAGTACGACTCGCGCCGCGTGCTGCTGCACGTCGTCTCGATCATCCGCGGCGGCTCGGACATGCTCGCGCTGTCACGCGCCGCGCTCGATGAGATCGAGCGCGCGCTGCATCCGAAACACATCTCGCTGTGGCAGACCGATCCCGACAACGCCGCGCTGCATCGCGGATTCTGGAGAGGGGAGGAGGAGCCGAGCGTGGAGCCGCTGAGCGCGAGCGGCACGCTGGCCTCACTGCTCTCGGGCGATGAGGAACCGCTCGACGTCTACGGCCGCGCCACGCGCGCGCTCCTCGGACGATTGCCCGAGGCGGAGCGCGAATGGCTGGAGCAGGTGGATGCGCATCTGCTCGTGCCGCTTCTCATCGAGCAGCGTCTGGCCGGCCTGCTCGTTCTCGGCGAGCGCAAATCGGAAGAGCCGTATTCGCGCGAGGACCGCGAGCTGCTGCGCACGCTCGCCTCGCAGCTCGCGCTCACTCTCGACTACGCGCGCCTCAAGCAGTCGCCGTCGCTGGTGTGGTCGCCGCTCAGCGGCGCGCCCGTGCATCTGCATCTCTCGGATGCGCTGCAACTCTGTCCGCGCTGCGGGCGCTGCTACGCACCCGACGAGACCAAGTGCGAGCTCGACGATCAGCAGCTCGTCCCCGAGTCCGGCGTCCCGCGCATCATCGAAGAGAAGTACGTCGTGACGAAACTCCTCGGCCGCGGCGGCATGGGCTCCGTGTATCTCGCGAATCAGAAGCGCCTCAATCGCAACGTGGCGGTGAAGGTGCTCCTGTCGCATCTGGTGGGATCGTCGTCGATGCGCTCGCGGTTCGAGCGCGAGGCGCGCATCGTGGCGCGACTGCGGCATCCGGCCATCGTCACGATTCACGACTTCG
Organism: Thermoanaerobaculia bacterium; assembly: GCA_035526885.1. Classification (GTDB taxonomy): domain Bacteria; phylum Acidobacteriota; class Thermoanaerobaculia; order Gp7-AA8; family Gp7-AA8; genus QHVT01. The sequence continues at coordinate 8,107 of DATLBM010000565.1, forward strand.
GCGTACTGCCGTCGGGGCACGCGTACCTGGTGATGGAGTATCTCGACGGCGACACGCTGCGCAAGACGATCGTCTCCGGCGCGCAGCCGCTGGAGCGAGTGCTGGCGTTCCTGCGTCCGATCGGCGAGGCCATCGACGCCGCGCATCGCGCGGGCGTCGTGCATCGCGACCTCAAGCCCGAGAACATCATGCTCTGCGGCGACGCGCCGCAGGTGCGCGTGCTCGACTTCGGCCTGGCGAAGATGTCGGGACCGATCGGCGAAGACGAAGCCACGCTCGTGCAGTCCGGACACAGCGCCGGCGTGGTGGGGACGCTGATGTACATGGCGCCCGAGGTTTTGAGCGGCAAGGTGGCGGACGCGCGGTCGGATCAGTACAGCCTCGGCATCATGGCCTGGGAACTGCTCGCCGGGATGCATCCGCTGGGACAGGCCACCGATCTCGCGAGCGTCGTGCGCGGACACACCGACCAACCGGTCATTCCCATTCGCGAGCGCGTGCCGTCGGTGCCCGTGCACGTCAGCGATGCGATCGGACGGGCGTTGGCGAAGAAGCCGGAGGAGAGATTCGAGAGCGTGGCGGAGTTCGTGGCGGCGTGGACGTAGGACGGGCTTCAGCCCGTCCATTGGCGGGCTGAAGCCCGCCGTACGTTCAGGGCACGATCAACACCGGCACGGTTGCCTGCCGGAGGATGTCCAGCTTCCCCTCGCTCGGGTGGCGCGAGGCGTTGAGCACGATGGCATCGGCGTCCGTGCGCGAGGCGTAGCGCACGATCTCCTTGTCCGCATCGCTGCCCTGCACCACCGCGGTCTTCGCGTTCTTCAGCGGCGCAACGAGCTGGCCGAGGAGCGCTTCCGAGCGCGCGGTGTCGTCTTCGTCGCAGACGATGACCAGATGCACGTCGTCGCCGATGCGTGCCGCCAGATCCAGCCCCGCGTGCGACTTCTGCTCGAGATGCACCGGCACCACGAGACGGCGCAGGCCCGCGCGTTTGCGGATTCCGTAGCGGATGGCCAGCACGGGACAGGGCGGGTCGTCGAGCACGGACACGGTCGTCGATCCGACGAAGAGATGCGCGACGTGATGCCGCGCATGGGTGGCGATGACGATCAGATCCGCGTGCTCTTCCTTCGCCACCTGGCCGATCTGCCGTCCGGGATCAGGCGCGTTGCGCACGATCAGCCGCGTGGGCAGCGTGGCGTTCGCGCGGCGCACGCGATCGCGCAGGCGATCGAGCTCCTGCTGCTCGGCGTACTCGTACAGCGACGAATCCGCGGGGAAGCGCAACTCCTCGGGATTCGAAGTGCGCGTCATGCGCACGTGCACGATCACCAGCTCCGCGCCGTTCGTGCCGGCAATGCGCACGGCATCATCGAAAACCCATTCCGATGCGGTGGAAAAGTCGGTGGGGATGAGGATGCGGCGGAACATATCGAGTCGTCGAGTCGTCGAGTCGTCGAGTCTCCGCGCTCGAAGACTTGACGACTTGACGACTTGGAGACTCTATCGTGCCACAGGCGCGACCGCCGCACCATTCGAAGCCGTGGCCACTGGGGCCGCCGCAGCGACAGCCGGGCGCGGCGTGACGATGTACCGGATCACCGTCTTCGGCTCCGCCTCGGTCTCCGCGATCTGCAGCGTGACCTGCTGGCCGTTCGGGTCGAGGGCCTCGCCGGGGATGAACGAGTCCTGCATGGCCTGGTTCAGCTGCACTTCGAACTTGCGCCACTCCTCGTTCTCGCGCGGATACGTCTCCTGCGCGGGGAACGCGCGGAACTGCGCGAGGTACGTGGTGTAGTAGTGAAAGACCTGCGGATAGGAATCGTCCGTGGCCATCGTGTAGACCTTGGCGTCCGCGCCGTAGCGGTTGCGGATCATCACTTCGTCGCGCCGCGTGAGGTCGTCGCGATACGCGGCGCCTTCGTACAGCGGGATGGCGGGATTGATCGCAGTGATGTCCTTCGCCGCATCGATCTGCTGACGCGCCGCCTGCGCCTCGGGCGACGCCGGCGTCTTGTCATCCGCGGCTTTGGTCTCGCTGCCACCGGTGCAACCGGTCGCGGCGACGAGCAGGAGCAGGGCTGCCGGAAGTGCGTTTCGGATCATCATCGACAGCCAAAAGAGCAATGGGTGTGCCGTCAATTGTTCTGCGAGGCCACGACAACCGAGCGGTGCCGTTTCGCGGTGCTGCGCAGGCGCTCCAGCGCCGTTTCGCCGCCGTACTTTGCGACGAGGTGCTCGTCGTACAGGTCGGAGATGCTGGCCACGCTGTCGAGCGAGGCGATGAGCTGCTCGGGCCGCAGGCGGCGGCCGAGGAAGGAGTGCGAGTAGAAGATGTCCTGGCCGACCATGCTGAACGCGCCGAGGGGCACTTCGGCGTTCAGGCGCAACAGCTCGGACGACAGCTCGGGGGTCTGCTCCGCGCCCTGCACGCAGAAGGCGAGGATCTCGATGACGGCATCGTCTTCCTCGTACGGATCGATGGAGATCTCCAGCACGGTGGAGCCGTATTTGAGGTAGAAGTCGCAGTGATCGGCGTCGTCGAAGTGTTCTTCCACGAGCTCATCGAGGTAGGTCTTGACCTGGCGGTAGACCTCCTCCTGGCAATGCGTGTGAAACTGCTTGGTGCGCGCGGACGTCATTCGGGAGGCGATTATAACGATGAACAGGACGCTCACGCTCAAGCGCGGAAAGGAGCGCGTCGTCGCGAACCGGCATCCGTGGATTTTCGCCGGCGCGATCCACGCGGAGCGCGGTCCGGAAGACGCACCGGTGGGCGACCTGGTCGACGCCGAAGGCAAGCGCATCGCCAGCGGTTTCTATTCACGCTCTTCGCAGATCCGCCTTCGCGCGCTGACGTTCGGGTCCGATCCGGTGACGCCGGAGCTCATCGCCACGCGCATCCGCGAAGCGATCGCGCGCCGTTCGCGCATTTTCGATGAGACGACCAACGCCGCGCGACTCGTACATGCCGAGGGCGACGAGCTCTCCAGCATCGTCATCGATCGCTACAACGACGTGCTGGTCGTCGAGATCGCCAATCGCGGCGCGGAGCACTTCAAGCCCGTGATCGTCGAGACGCTCGAGAGCGAGCTCTCGCCGCGCGCAATCTTTTTCAAGAATGATCTGCCGGCGCGGAAGCTGGAGGGGCTGTCGCTGGCCGACGAGTCGACGAGTCGTCAAGTCTCCGAGCCGGATCTCTCGACGACTCGAAGACTCGGCGACTGAGATCCTGGAGTCCGGCCTCCGTTTCAAAGTCAATCCTGCCGAGGGGCAGAAGACCGGATTCTTCCTCGATCAGCGCGAGAACCGCCGCCTCGCGCGTACGCTCGCCGGCGGCAGGCGCGTGCTCAATCTGTTCTCGTACAGCGGCGCGTTCGGCGTGTACGCGGGTGCGGGCGGCGCGTCGTCCGTGACGAACGTCGATGTGTCGGCAGCCGCGATCGCGGCAGCGCGCGAGAACTCGGCGCTGAACGGCGTCGAGGCGGAGCACATCGTCGCCGATGCGTTTCAGTTCGTGCGGCAGAAGCACGGACCGTTCGATCTGTTGATCTGCGATCCGCCTGCGTTTGCAAAGTCGCGCAACGAAGTGGATCGCGCGGCGCGCGGCTACAAGGACATCAATCTCTACGCGATGCGCATGGTCGCGCCGGGCGACACGATGCTGACCTTCTCCTGCTCGGGACACATGTCGCTCGATCTCTTCCAGAAAGTGATCTTCGCCGCGGCCCTCGACTCCGGCCGGCGCGTGTCGTTCGCTCGCAGACTCACCGCCGGGCCCGATCATCCCGTGTCGCTGTATTGCCCCGAGGGCGAGTATTTGAAGGGCTTTGCCCTTCGAATTGAGAATTGAGAATTGTGAATTGAGAATTGATTGCATCAATGACGCGAAGCCACCGCAATTCTCAATTCTCCATTCTCAATTCACTATTCGATGCGAAGCCACCGCAATTCTCAATTCTCCATTCTCAATTCACAATTCGATGCGAAGCCACCTCAATTCTCAATTCTTCATTCTCAATTCACAATTCGAGCGTTAGCTCGATCATCGTGTCCCGAAAGCCATACCTTCGGAACACCTTCTGCGCCACCTCGTTCCTCGCGGCCGTGCCGAGGATCACGCGCGGGGCGTTGCGCTCGCGGAGCCAGGCCACCGCGGCGTCGAGCAGTTGCGTGGCCACGCCGGAGTTGCGCGCCTCCTCGACCACCAGCAGATCGTGAATGAAGCCCGCCGGTCCGCGCAGCTCCTTCCACGACAGCGGCTCCAGCGCGGCGTACACGTATCCCGCGATCGCGCCCTCGCGTTCGGCCACGAACACCACGTCTTCCTCGGAGTCGAGCATGCCCGCCAGAAACGACGCGTAGCCCCGCTCCGAGCCTTCCTCCGCCGCGAGAAAACGCTGCGGATCGAAGGCGTAGTGCAGGCGCATGAGCATCACGCCGAGGCGGCCCAGTTCCGCCGCGTCAGCTCGTTCGGCTTTTCGAATCATGATCGTCACGCGCGGATCATTTAACATTTCAGGAGTTATGACGACCCTGACGAACGTGCCGGTCCCGCGCGTTTCCCGCGACATCACCGTCGCGTACCTCGGCGATCTCCTGCAGAACGCCGGCTTCATCGATGACCGGCAGCGCGCGGAGATCGAGTCCGCCGACCGCCAGTTCCGCCTCGCGCAGCGCGGCGGATCGAAGTCGCGCGCGGAGGAGGAAGCCAGTCCGTTCAAGGTCATCGCGTCGATGAACCTCATCGACGCCAGCGGCAACGGCACGCGCATCGACGACTTCCTGCTGGCGCGTTTGATCGCCGAGGAAGCGCATCTGCCGTTCTACAAGATCGACACGCTCAAGCTCGACGTGCAGCTCGTCGAGTCCAAGATCTCGCGGCCGTTCGCGCGCAAGCACCGGATGGTGCCGGTGGCCGTGCGCGACGGAAAGCTCGTCGTGGCCATCGTCAATCCGTTCGACCACCAGGCCCTCGACTCGTATCGCCCGATGGCCAAGCAGGAGCTGGACGTCGTCGTCGCCGCCGAGTCGGACGTGATGGGAGTGATCAACGAGCAGTACGGCTTCCGCGCCTCCGTCACCAAGGCCAATCGCGACCTCACCCGCGGCGCCATCGACCTCGGCAATCTCGAGCAGTACACCAAGCTCAAGTCGGGCTCGGAGATCGAGACCAGCGACGCGCACATCGTCAACGCCGTGGACTTTCTGCTGCAGCACGCGTACGACTCGCGCGCCTCGGACATCCACATCGAGCCGAAGCGCGAGCACGCCGACATCCGCTTCCGCATCGACGGCGTGCTGCACGAGATCCAGCGCGTGCCGAAGCTGGTCAACCTCGCCATCACCTCGCGCCTGAAGACGATGTGCCGCATGGACATCGCGGAAAAGCGCCGCCCGCAGGACGGCCGCATCAAGACGGAGCGGGACGGCAAAGAGATCGAGCTGCGCGTCTCCACGCTGCCCACGGCGTTCGGCGAG
>DATLBM010000566.1:0-5091 GCA_035526885.1 Thermoanaerobaculia bacterium
GTGGTGCGCCCGCGCCGCAATCCCGCGCAAACGCGGATGCTGGCCTCGGCATTAGCGGAGCGATACGGCGACCAGTCGTTTCTCGAAGTGCCCGAATTGGCGGAGAAGATCCGGGTGACACGTGACCTCGCGACAATCGATGCGTACGAGAAACGCGCGGCCAATTACCCGTTTCTCCGCGCTAGGTGCGCCTGGATGCGTGGTTACGCGCTCGCCAACCGTAATGACTTTCTCTTATCGCTCAACGCCTATGACTCCGCCGAACGACAGTTTCGCGCGCTTCACGATCGGGAAAGTTCCGCGGCGATGCGCGTTCGCCATGCCGGAGTTCTCACCAACCTCGGCCAGCCCGATCGCGCCTGGCAGGAATTACTGGAAGTCGATCAGCGCGTATTGACACCCAAGGAACGCCAGACCTACATCGGCGAGGTCGCTTCCGCAGTCGACACCCTGCAACATCCCGGCGTGGCCCTGCAGTATCGCCAACTGATCGTGCAGCGCATTCGCAACGAAATGCGCGGCGTCGACCCCGGCCAGGAAGCCGCGCTGGCAAAAGTTCGAGACCGCCTGGGCATGGCGCTGCGTTCGCTCGCCAACGCCGAGGTCAAGGTGGGCCGCTTCGTTCCCGCCGCCGTACACCTTCGGGACGCAATCCGGTATCAGGCGCAGAACACTCCGGAAGTGCAGCAGTTTCTTGATGAGCGGATGGCCGAAGTCAACGGGAGGCGGCTCAGGGAAGTGTCGCCGCAATTGGCACCGCCTCAATACACGCGAGCCATTGAGCTCACCGACGCCAGGGCGCGGTCTCAGCGCGCGCGACTCCTGATCGAGCGCGGCATCGCATACCGAAAGATCGGCGACGACGCCGGCTTTCGCCGCGATCTCGCCCAAGCCGTCGACGTCATCGAGGAAGAGCAGAAAGACATCCTCGCAAAAGACACCGGCGCGGGCGAAGCTCTCTGGAGTGGCTATTTTTCGCGCTTCGAAGACGCTTATGCGCTGCTGATCGCGCAAAACGCGGACACCGATCCCGAACCCGCATTCCATTACGCCGAAAGCGCCCGCGCCTTCGAGCCGCTGCAGCGCCTGAAGCGCCTGCCCTACGCACCGGCGCCATTCCAGCGCATTGCGGTGAATCCGACTCTCGCAACCATTCGGTCCGCTCTCCCACGCGGCACGTTTCTCCTCGAATACAGCGTCCTCGACGATCGCACGTACACTTGGATCGTCTGGCATGACGGCATGAGGCTCGTCAGGCAGATCACAAAAAAGAGCGATGTCCAGCGCTGGACCTCCCGCTTACAGCGAGCCGCCGCGCGCGACAGCGTGGATGAATTCGACCGCAATCTTTCCGCGCCCTACACGGGCCTGATCGCGGATCCTCTCGCGGTCGTTCGCGAGATTCAGCCGCAGGGCGAATTGCGCCTGGTGTTCATTTCCGACCGCAACATGCAGGGACTGCCGCTGGCGGCGCTGCGCAATTCCAGGACGAACCGCCATTTGATTCAGGACGTGACCATCGAAACGCAGGGCAGCGCGCTGCTCTACGTCTTTTCCCTGATGCGCGACGCCGAGCTGCAGCCCGACCGCTCCCTGCTCCTGGTCGGCAATCCTTCCTTCGACCGCACGCTTCCCTATGCCGACGGACTGCACAATCTTCCCGAAGCGGAAAACGAGGCGCGCGAGATTCGCGAGCTCTATGGCCAGGCCGAAATGCTTCTGAATCAGGATGCGACCATCGCCGCATTTCTGGAAAAGGCGCGGCAGAAGGCGATCGTGCACATCGCGGCGCATGCCGTCGTCAATGAGCGGCAGCCGCATCTTTCCGCCATTCTCCTGGCCCGCGCGTCCGACGGCGACCGCGGCGCGCTCGACGTTCAGCAACTCCTTCGCGACGCAAAACTCGATCGCACGCGCCTGGTCGTGCTGTCGGCGTGCAGCAGCGCGGGAGGCGCTCCCGTGGGACCTGAAGGTGTCGGTCCCCTGGTCCGTCCCCTCCTCGCCTCCGGAGTTCCCGCAGTCCTCGGCACACTGTGGCCCGTCTACGACGCCACTGCCAAGGACGTTCTCGTGTCCTTTGAGCGTGGCTTTCATGAAGGCAGCGACGCAGCAGCGGCACTTCGCGATGCGCAACGCGACTTCATCCGAGAGCACAGACACGCATTGACGTGGGCGCCTTATCAGGTGATCGGTCACGCGACCTCACCGTTCGGCGCTCCCAAAGGAAAGGAGAAACCACCATGAATTTCATTGTCCGCATTCTCTTCAGCGGATTGATTGCGCTCGTCCCCAATGAGGACGGAACGCAGATCGACGTCCTGCTGCTCAACGTCCCGCACGTCCACCAGCTCTCCGACGGCTCCTCTCTCGCTCCCCACACTCCGGTCGTTCTGGCGCGCGGCGGCAATTGCAGCGGCGATTGTCCGACCGAGGATCTCGAGATCGCGCGCACGATGTACAGCGACAAGAGCGACGCCGTGGCCATCGACTCGCTCGCCTATGCAGTCGAAGGCGGCGCGGCGTGGAAACTGGCCGGCTCGCAACTGAGCGTGCAGAAGAGCAGCGCCAATGCCGCCGATCTGCCCGCGCTCGAGCTGCGCACCGGCACCGGCGGCACGGAGGCCATTCCCACGACCGCCACGGAGCGCGAAGACCTGCGCTGGCTGGCGAATCTGAAACAGATCACGCCCGGCGGTTTCACCATCAATCCCGCCGCGCTGGGCGCCAATCCGCCCGCGGGTCTCGTGGCCGCGCGATTCCGTCTGCGCAGCGGCGACGTCTACACGTACTCCCTCGCGCGCATCGGCACCAACGTCACGCCCGTGCATTTCCAGCGCATCGATGGCAGCGGAAACGTCTCGCCGTATTCGCAGGCCGTGGCCTCGTGGATCGCGGCCGACATCAACGTGAGCGGCAACGACATTCAGCTGGTCGAAGAGAAATTCGACGGCAGCGCGGGCCGCACCATGACCCTCTCGCCGGACGAGGACGGGAAGATCGAGATCGCCATGATCAATCTCCCGCCGTATGCACCGCCGAGCACCACGACGAACACGCCCGCCGCGGGCAAGCACTTCGAGGTCTATTACGATCTCGCGCAGTCCGCCGTCGCCGCCGGGAACCGCCTGGTGCCGTTCTCCGGCGCCGCCTCGGGCGTGTCGTACCCCACCATCTCCTGGAGCAGCATTCATCCCCAGGAGCAGCTGTACTCCGAACTGCTCAACCGTCTGCGTCTCAATGCCGGACGCACGATGGATGAGCAGGCCCTCTGTCCCCCGGGCGGCATTCCGCTCCCGTAATGCAGTCACGCGACGAAGCGGCGGGTCCTCGGGCCCGCCGTTTCACTGGAGGCCGCAATGCCGCGTCATGCAATTGCACTCGTATTCGCGCTGGTTTCCTGCCGGGCCGTGCCAGATCATCACGTCAACGCCGCCGAGGCACTGACGCGGAGATATGCGCAGTCGCATTATGAGAAATGGCACGTGCGCGCGCGTGCCGCCGGAAGGGATTGCCGCGTGCTGCTGGTGGAAACGACGATGATCCTGGATGAATCCATGGTCGAAGCCATGCATTTCGGCACGGGCCCTTACGCGCTGGACGGGCACGGCGTCGAGAAATACTCCGACGATGGAGGATTCCGCGGCGTCGTCTACAAAGATCCGACGGATCGTGTCTTTTCTTATGGCGATCTTCGCGAAGAAGATCCGCACGCACTCGCGCCATGCCGATGAAACGCCTGCTTTTTCTGGCAATGTTCGCGAGCGCCGCATTGGCGCGTCCGCGCGCGTTGCTGATCGGCATCAACGACTACAGCGCGACGCAGATCCGCACGCGCCCGCAGTCCGCAGCGCCCGGCCGCCAATGGCCCGATCTGGCCGGAACCGTCAACGACGTGAACGCCCTGCGCGAGATCCTGATCGGCGTTTATGCATTCGACCCGCGCGACGTCGTCACATTGACGGATCAAAGCGCGACACGCGCCGCCATCCTGCAAGCGATCGAGCAGCACCTCGTCGCGAACGCCGCGAAAGGAGACGTGGTGTTTTTCTATTTCGCAGGCCACGGCTCGCAGGTGCGGAACTCGAAGTCCGACGAGCCGGACGGCTTCGACGAGTCGATCATCCCCGCCGACTCCCGCCTGGGCGCGCCCGACATCCGCGACAAAGAACTGCGGCGCCTCTTCAATCGCATTCTCGATCGCGGCGCGAGGCTGACCATCCTCCTCGACAACTGCTTCAGCGGCTCCGGCGCGCGCGGATTCCCGCCGGGATCTCCGGCGCGCGGCATCGATCCCGATCTGCGCGACATTCGCGACGCAGCTGATTACGGACCGCGTCCGGAGCGCCGCGGCGCGCTGGTTCTCAGCGCGGCGCAGGACTTCGATTCCGCGCGCGAGAGGACGGACGCGGCAGGAAAAATTCACGGCGCGTTTTCGCTCGCGTGGCTGCGCGCGCTGCGCGATGCCGCGCCCGGACGAGCCGGTCGAGGAAACGTTCGCGCGCGCCGCCGCGCGGATGAGACATGACATGCCGGTGCAGGCGCCCGTGCTCGCCGGCACGGCGGCGATGCGCAATGCACCGTTCCTCAAAGCGCGCACCGATCGCCGCGAGGGACGCGCCGTCGTCGGAGTGGCCTCCGTGGAGAAGGACGGCACGGTGCGACTGCACGGCGGCTGGGCGAACGGCTTGTCGATCGGCACGGAGCTGCGCGTCGCCGGCGACGCATCCTCGCCGCGCCTCACGGTCACGGACGTTCAGGGCCTCACGCGCAGTTCCGCCCGCACCGCCGGCGGACGCGCGGTGGCTTCTTCAATTCACAGTGGCGCGTTGCTGGAAGTCGTAACGTGGGCCGCACCGCCGGGACGTCCGATGCGTGTCTGGATGTCGCGTTTCGACGGGAACGCCGCCGCATTGCGATCGCTCGCGCAACGACTGGAGGCTGCGAGCGCGAAGCGCGGACTGCGCTGGATCGCCGATCCCACGGAAACGACGCCGTCGCACACGCTGCGTTGGAGCGAAGCCGAAAACGCGATTGCGCGTCTTCCCCGCGGCGGCTCGGTGTTCGTGCAGTTCCCCATCGCCGCGCCCGTGG
>DATLBM010000567.1:0-5532 GCA_035526885.1 Thermoanaerobaculia bacterium
GAGCGAAGCGGGAGGACGGTCGAAGGACCTTCCCTGCTTCGTGGCGCGCCGGAAGGTCCTTCGACTGCGCTCCGCTCCGCTCAGGATGACACACGTCGGCTCGTGTCATCCTGAGCCGCCGCAGCGAAGCGGACGGTCGAAGGACCTTCTCCTGCTCCGTGGCGCGCCGGAAGGTCCTTCGACTGCGCTCCGCTCCGCTCAGGATGACACCGAGGCTGACACCGGCAGGGTGTCACTGCACCAGCGGCAACGAGATCTTCGGCGACGACTTCCGTCGCTGCTCTTTTTCCATCTCGCGCTGCCGCTTGCGCTCGAGCGACTCCTTGTCCGGTTTCGCGATGCCTGCGCGGACGAACGCGTTCAGCGCGCGCGCATACGAGACATCCGGGGCGTCGAGCTTGACGCCGGAGTGATAGCGGAGGCCCTCTGCCGTCTGCGAGAGATGGCTCCACACGACGATCACGTTCACCGACGCGCCTTCGCCGGCGTGGCGGAACGTCAGCATCGCGCGCGTGCCGATGCGCAGCGGCTGCGCGTGCAGGAGTTGCGCGCCGCCGAGGGACATGTTCAGCAGCGCGACCGGCGTCGCGCCGAACGTTCCCTCGACGGCCTCGGCCACGAGGAACCGGTCGCCTTTCCGGAGATCCGTGACGTCGTCATTCATGATGGATGGAGGAGAACCTCGCTGTCAGTGTAACCCGAATCGACCGCTCTGTTAACCCGCGAGGCCCTCGGCACGTAGTAGGAGCAGAATCGGAGGCCAATCGAATGGATGCAGAATGGATTGCCATCGTCGGGACGATCAGCTCATCGGTGATGGTGGTGCTGGTCGTTTACTTCCTCACCCGCGCGCGGCAGCGCCGCGCCGAGGTGCAGGCCGAGGTGCAGACGAAGCTGATCGACCGCTTCGGCTCCGCGCCCGAGCTCATCGACTTTCTCCAGTCCCCCGCGGGGCGGCAGTTCGTGACCGGCGTGCAGGGCGTGCCGGGCGCGCTGGCGCGCGAGCGGATCATGACCGGCTTCACGCGCTCCATCGTGCTGTCGATGCTCGGCGCGGCGTTCCTGGCGCTGACGTTCTTCTACAGCGAGGACTTCGCCGTGCCCGCCGCGATCCTCTTCAGCCTCGGCATCGGCTACTTCCTCGCCACGCTCGTGTCCTGGCGCCTCAGCGCCAGCCTGGGCGGCGACGTGTTCCGCCCGAACCAGACCACCAGCAACTCGTGATGCATGACCATGCTCGCCGCCGGACTGACACTGCCTCTCGTCGCCGAGGCGCGCACGCGCACCGGTAACCCGAGGCCGATGGACGAGGGACGCTTCGAGGCCTTCTACCGCCGCGTCGCGGGAAGCCTCTGGTCGTACCTTTTCCGCATGACCGGCGACGAAGCCGTGGCGGACGATCTCCTGCAGAAAACCTTCTTCCGCTACCTGCGCGCGAATCCCACGCTGGCCACCGAAGAACATCAGCGCCGCTGGCTCTTCCGCACCGCCACCAATCTCGCGCTCGATCATTTCCGCGAGACGAAGCGCGAGCGTTCGCGAGCGGAGCTGAGTGAAGTCCGGGCCACCGCTCCGGCCATGGAGCCGCGCGAAGTCCTCCGTCACGACATGATGAAAACGTTCGCCGAGCTGAAACCGCGCGAGCGCGCGCTGCTCTGGCTCGCCCACGTCGAGGAAGCCGATCACGACGACATCGGCGAAGCCCTCGGCGTCAAAACGAACAGCGTCAAAGTCCTGCTCTTCCGCGCGCGCAAACGCCTCGGCGAGCTGCTGACGAAGAAAGGCCTCGCGCCCGAGGTGCGTCGATGAGCTGCCGCTTCGAGCACGATGTGCTGAAAGCCGCGGAGCAGGATCGCTGGAGCGACGCGCTGCGCGCGCATCTCCTCGCATGCGAGGACTGCGTGGCCGCGGCCTCGGTGGCACCGTGGATGACGCGCTTCTCGAAGATCAGCGATCGCGAGCACCGGCTGCCCGATCCGCAGCTCGTGTATCTGAAAGCGCAACTGCTGCACGCGAACGCGGACGCGGCGCGCGTGTCGCGTCCGATCACCATCGTGCAGCTCGTGGCCTATCTCGTCGTGGCCGGCGGATGGGTGGCGCTGCTGACGTGGAAGTGGGACGCGGTGGCCACGTGGATGCGCGGCTTGACGCCCACCGGCCTCGTGCAGAACGTGGCCGGCGGGCATTCGTTGTCGATGTCGTTTTTCGCGGTCGTGTTCGTGCTGGCTTCCACGACGGCCATGCTCGCGCTGCACACGATCATGGCTGAAGAGTGAGCTCAGTCCCTGAACTTCGGTGCTCGCTCGCCGCGCGCCGCCAGTTCCTGCACTAGATCGCGACCGATCGGTTGTTTGAGCAGCGCCGCGATGCGTCGCACGTTCGCGCCGTTCTTCGCGCTGTTCGGTCCCATCTGCTGATCCATGAGGTTGCGCGTGCGATGGGCGAGCAGCCAGCCAAGCGGAAAGACCGCTTTCGTCTGCACGAGTGCGAACGTCGTGTAGTTCGCGGCGCCGAACTGCTCCTTCAATTCTTCCTTCGCCAGATCCGCGTGCGCGCCGCGAACCGCCAGCAGCGCGCGCACCGGCGACAGGACTTCGTTGCCGAAGCGCTCGGACTTGACCGGCGGCGGCGTGGCCATCTCGAACTGGATGAAGATGATGTGCGGCCGCATGCGCGACGCGTATTTCGAGCGCGCCACCATGTCCAGCACGTCCGAGATCGTGGCCGAGCCGGAGTTCTCGAAGTAGCCGCCGTCGACGACGTGCTCGCAGCGCGCGCCGGGCGCGCACTGCAGCGGCGAGCCGCCGTTGGCGTTCTGCGCACGCCGCAGCGTTCCCGCCGGCGAAACGTACGTGAAGCGCGTGCTGTTGGCGACGGCCGTGCTCACGCGCAGATCGCCGCCGATGGCCTCGAAGAGATCGATCGACTCCGCGAGCGGCTCGCCGGAGTCGCTGTCCACGTGCAGGTTCGACGCAACGATGCGCTCCCCTGTCTCGACGATCGTGCCGTTGAGAAAGAGCGACGGCACGCGGTCCTCGTGTCCCTTCATCAGCGAGAGGAATCCGCCCGCGAACGTGTCGTCGTCGGACTTGCCGTCGCGGCGCGCGATGGCGGTGCGCCAGGCGTGCTCCCAGCCGCCTTCCAGCGCGCGGGCGCGATCGGGAAGGATGGGAATGGGGATGAAGCGCTGCGCGAGATCGGGCTGCGTCATCGCGGCCAGCGTCGGCGCGAGCGAGTCCTGCGACAGCATCTGCTTCGCGGCGAAGCGCAGCGAGCTCTGCTCGCCGGCCTGCGGGTGATAGTCCTCGAGCTTCGTGCTGGTGAGGTGATGCTTCACGAGCAGCGCGTCGTACACGGTCGATCCCAACGCGCCGCCGGAGACGGCGCTGATGGCGAAGGTGTGCTCGTCGAACGCGGGGATCGTGTCGGTGAGCGACGTCAGCACCGCCGCGGTCCAGTACGCGGCGCGAATGCCGCCGCCTTCGGTGGCCACGAAGATCACCGGATGCGTGCCGTCCGCGGTCGGGAAGTCGCGATCGAGGCGCTCGAACCAGCGGTCGAACGCGGGCACGATCGACGGACGCTCCACGCTCGCGACAGGGATCGTCTTCACGACGTGGTTGTCGGTGAGCGGACTGATGACCAGTCCCCAGAGCATGAGGAACGTGAGCGTCGGCACGCCGGTGCGCATGCCCAGCCACACGAGCAGACTCCCCACGGGCACGATCAGCGCGAACGCGATCAGCACCACCGCCGCGGAGCCCATCACCACGGTGGTCTGCACGAAGAACGTGCACCAGATGAACATCACGATGGCCAGCACGACGCTCAACCCGAGGAAGAATTTCGTGACCAGGGGGCGCTCGCGGCGTTTGAAGATGCAGAAGAGGATGAACAGCACCAGCGACAGCGCGAGCCACAGCGCAACCTCGCGCAGCTCTGCCACGGGCTCGGGCACGCCGTAGTTGTGGCCCACGCGCCACAGCGCGGCCATGGAGATGAGGAACGTGAGCGCGCCGAGGATGCGCGGCAGCCACCTCGTGAGCCACGGATATTCGTCGGGGTGCGGATGCCCTTCCTGCGGCTCACCGCTCACCATCTCCCGCGACCAGTACCAGATCTGCAGCGCCAGAAAGATGACGCTGATGATGTAGCCCGCCCGCTGCGCATCATGCGAAGGCGACGCCCCGGTCGGATCATCCTCGGCCAGGTTGGCGATGATGTCGTAGCCCTGCGCGGAGATCAGAAACGCGAAGGCGATGGCGATCAGCGCGATGAAGCTGAATCGCAGCGGCAGGAGAAACTGGTACAGACGCTTCACCGCGCGCCACACGCGCGCGAGGCTGCTCTCTTCGGCAGGTGCCGTTGCGACGACTGATGTCATGCGGGGGAGGACCTCCGCCGAAAAGTGTAGCAGGCTGGAGCAGCGTGTCATCCCGAGCCGCGCAGACGGCGAAGGACGTTCCCGCTCCATGGCACGGTAGAAGGTCCTTCGACTCCGCTGCGCTTCGCTCAGGATGACACGTGGGCCCGTGTCATCCCGAGCCGCGCAGACAGTCGAGGGACCTTCTACGGTGCGACGGTTCGCGGTGGAAGGTCCTTCGACTCCGCTGCGCTTCGCTCAGGATGACACGCTAGAAACTCCCCCACATCAGCACGCGCTTGTACGTGTAGAAATACGGACGCTCCACTCCGATCGAAGCGCGCAAACGCTCGCGATACGCGGCGAGAAACTCCCCGAAGCGCTCCGGCGCGAGCTGCGCCTCGTAGTGCGTGAGCAGCGCGCCGCGCACCCACTCCGCGACGTCGTCCGCCGACGGCAGCACATGCCCGTACACCTGCAGGCGCACGTGCTGGCGCTCGTAGCCGAGGCGTTGCAGCAGCTCGGCGTAACTCTGCACTTGCAATACATGATCGGGACGCGGCTCCAGTCCGAATTCGCTCGCGACGTCCGCCGCCACGATGTGCGAGGGATTGTCGTCGTTGGCCGGCATCTGCACGGCGAGCTGTCCGCGCGCGGAGAGGAAGTTCGTCAGTCGCACGAGGAGCTGTTCGTGATTGGCGATCCAGTGCAGCGCGGCGTTGGAGAAGATCAGATCGTACGGACGATCGGCGACGAAGGCCTCAATGCTCCCTTTCTCGAAACGGAGCATCTCGCCTCCGAAGTGCCCGGCTTTGAGGAGCATGGTCTCGGAGTCGTCGATGCCGATGGTCTCGACGGCGCCGAGGCTCTCGTGCAATTCGCGCGTGAGCTCACCGGTGCCGCAGCCGAGATCCACGACGCGCATCGATGGCTTGGGCTCGATGAGTGCGAGGAGATCGGTAAAGGGCTGTTTGCGCTCGGCGGCGAAGCGGGAGTACTGCTCGGGGGACCACATGAGCGAAGCGTATCGTGCTTCGCAACGGGAAATGACGAGGGGCCTCCGGCGGGCCGGCCCGGCCGGCAGCGCTTGTTGGCCTAGCCCGAACGCACGGCAGTCGCGCTGAACCACGCTCTCGGCAGCCGCACGTGTTGCCGTAAGCGCTGCCGGC
>DATLBM010000568.1:0-3030 GCA_035526885.1 Thermoanaerobaculia bacterium
GCGGCCTTCCGTCTCGCGTTCGACGATTTCTCGCTGGAGCGCGTGGCCCGCTTCGACGCGCGCCGCAAAGCGAAGCTCCTCGCCAATCCCGGCATCATCCGCAACCGATTGAAAGTCGATGCGGCGGTGGAAAACGCGAAAGGCATCCTCGCGCTGCGCAAATCGCACGGATCATTCGCGCAGTGGCTGGACGCGCATCATCCGCGCTCGAAAGAGGAGTGGGTGAAGCTGTTCAGGAAGACGTTCGTGTTCACCGGCGGCGAGATCACGGGATCGTTTTTGCTCTCGACGGGCTACTTGCCCGGAGCGCACGAAAGTTCGTGTCCGGTGCACGCGCGTACTGTTGCAGCGCGGGCAGCGTGGGCGACGAACGATCAACGATGAACGCCGCCCACCCGGTTCCCGTCGCTCATCGCTCATCGCTCATCCCTCATCGCTCGTTCATAGAGGCAGTGAAAGTGGTGCACTCCGTTCTCGCGCTTCGGTGAGAAGCGGCCCGCGTCGTAGGTGCGCGAGCGCAGGCCGCGCTGCACGGTCTCGCAGATGTCGATGTCCTCGATCTGGATCTCGTCGCTGAACGCGACCGTCTCGTCGATGGTCTGCTGCGGCGCGTCCTTGAAATACCAGTCGAACAGCGTCGCGGTGCGATTCGGCCCGAGGGGCAGAATCAGGTTCGTCGAGAAATTGTCCGCGTACACGTTCAGCATGAGGTTGGGGAAGATCCAGAAGTAGCGCACGTCGTCGCCGCCGCGGATTCGTTCGGGACGCCGCGTCGGCGCGATCTGGATCGAGTAGTTCTTCTTCACGTCCGTGCGGTAGCTCGGGTAATCAAGCTCGCGGAACAGGCCGGGATGGACGATGGGGATGTGGTAGCCCTCGAGGTAATTGTCGACGTAGACCTTCCAGTTGCAGTCCAGCTCCCACCTCTTGTGGTGCGCGAGCGTGAAGCCGCGATAGTCGTGCGGCGGCATGTCCTGCAGCAGCTCGCCGAGGAAAGCGGTCAGCGATTCGGCGTCGCGGTCGAGGTTCACGAAGACGAGCTGATTCCACTCCTCGACTCTGAATTGCGGAAGCATGCAGTTGGCCCGATCGAAGTCCTGCACGCCGTCGAACTCCGGCGTCGTGTGCAGGCGTCCGTCGAGCGAGTACGTCCAGCCGTGATAGCCGCACTGCAGCACCGGACGTTTGCCCTCGCCGCGCGCGACGGGGCCGGCGCGGTGGCGGCAGACGTTGGACATCGCGCGCAGCACGCCGTCGTTGCCGCGCACGATCAGCAACGGCTCGTCCGCGACGACGGTCGTGAAGTACTGCCCCGCCTCGGCGACCTGCGCGGCGTTGCCCACGAGCTGCCACGTCCGCGCGAACACGTTGCGCTGCTCCTGCGCCAGCACCTCGGCATCGAAGTAGTAGCGCGAAGAAAGCGTGTGTGCGTATTCGAGTCGCGGATCGATCATCGCCGTTTCATGAGCAGATACACCGGAACGCTGGCGGCGAGCAATCCCAGCGACCAGAGACTGCTGACCGTGTCGCTGACCGTGGCGGCAATGAGAAAGGCGAGCGACGCCACGAACGCCAGCCCCGTCGTGAAGGGATGTCCCCACGCGCGATACGGCCGCGCCGTCTGCGGCTCGCGCGCGCGCAGCACGAACAGCGTGAGGAACGAGAGCGTGTAGTTCGCGACGAAGAAGAACGCCAGCTTGGCGATCACCGTCTCGAAGGTGTTCGTGACGATGAACGCCGCGGCCAGGACGCTGCTGATCATCAGCGCCACGTCGGGCGTGCCGCCGCGATTGACCTCGGTCGCGCCGCGCCAGAACAGGCGATCGGTGGCCATCGCGTAAATCACGCGCGGGGCCATGAGCACGTTCGCGCTCACCGCGCTGAGGAGGATCAACACCACCAGCGAGCGGAGGATGGTCTGCCCCGCGCTGCCGAACATCCGGTCGACGACGACGCCCGCCGCGAAGTTGCTCCCGGCGATGGTCGGCAGCGAGACGACGGCCAGGAAGGCGATGATGATCAGCAGGTACAGGGCGGCGATCATCACGACGCCGCTGAGCATCGCCCGCGGGATGTTCCTCCCGTGGTCCTTCACCTCTTCGGAGAAGTAAATGACCGCCGTCCAGCCGTCGTACGTGTAGATCACCGACTGCAGCGCGACGATGAACATCAGCAGCATCGAGCCTTCGCCGTGCAGCGTCAGCGCAGTGGGCGCGTGCGGCGCGCGCGTGCCGAACCAGAAGCACGCGGCGATGAACGCCAGCAACGCGATCGCTTTGATCATGCTGGTGACGTTCTGCACCGCGCCGCCGGTGCGCACGCCGAACCACTGGATGAGCGTGAACAGCGCCAGGACGACCAGCGCCACGACCTGCTGGGTGCGCACCTGCGGGAAGAGACTGACCGCGTACTCCCCGACGACGATGGAGACCGCGGCCGCGGTTCCGCACGTGGAGATCCAGTCGCTCCAGCCGACGACGAAGCCGGCGTAGTCGCCGAGTCCGTGCCGCACGAAGACGTATTGCCCGCCGCTGCGCGGCACGAGCGTGGCCAGCTCGGAGAGCGCATTCGCGCCGAGGAGCGCGTAGAGCGCGCCGGCGATCCAGACGGCGATGTACGGCCAGAAAGTGGGGAGCTGCTGCGCGATGACGCCGGGCGTGCGCAGGATGCCCGCGCCCACGGCATTGCCGATGCCGACCGCAAGACCAAAGCCGACGCCCAGGACGGCGAGGAGGTGGCCGCGGTTGGCGGTTGTCACGGAAGCGAAGTTTAAGCGAGTCTGCGAGTCTTCGAGTCGACGAGTCTTCGAGTCGTCGAGTCGCCGAGTCGTCGAGGCGTCGAGTCTTCGAGTCGTCGAGTCGACGAGTCGTCGAGGCATCGAGGCTCAAAGGCTCATAGAGATCGATTGGTCAGTTCCGAGGAAC
This sequence comes from Thermoanaerobaculia bacterium, assembly GCA_035526885.1. Taxonomy (GTDB): domain Bacteria; phylum Acidobacteriota; class Thermoanaerobaculia; order Gp7-AA8; family Gp7-AA8; genus QHVT01. The sequence continues at coordinate 2,925 of DATLBM010000568.1, forward strand.
GGACTCACTCGAAGACTTGAAGACTCGAAGACTCGGCTCCTCTGAGCCTCTGCGCCTCTGAGCCTCTGAGCCTCCGCGGTCTCCTCCTCTATGAGACTGTGAGGCT